>CBDUFN010000042.1:0-15839 GCA_965366475.1 uncultured bacterium
GAAAACCAGGTTGTGACCTTTGCGAACCAGGCCATTGATAACGCGTGCAGATTCCGCTCCCTCTGGGACGGATTCAATAAACGTGGAGGGCTCAACGAAAGGAAGTTCTTCCATGGCCTTGCGGCCTTCATTATGGGCGTAGGTCCAACCGGCGTCTCCGACAGGTCCGACATAGATAAATCCGGTCTTTATTTTCTTGTCTGCTGCTGCAGCAAGCTGTGGCAGGGTCAGCATCAAGGCCAGTACTAGGAAGACAAATCTTTTCATCATCGAGTCCTTTCAATAGTAAACAGATGGGAGTGTTATCAATCAACTTAACACCGTCACTTCTACCCTACCGCCGTACCCGTGTCAAACCAATTTCCGATACATGCTAAGCGAAGACAAAAGAGAAAAGACGATCCATAAATTATGAAGGTTTTCTCGTTAAGCGTCCAGAGGACTTAGAGATATTGGAGAGAAAGATTCTATTCTTCACCTAGCATAATTCGGATGATCTCCTTGTCAGTTTCTTTCATCCCTTCGCGACCAAGGCGACCGATATTGTTGATCGTATTTTCAACGCCTTTGGTGACAATACCATCGCCACCGTAAAACTGTTGCCCTTGCTCAAACATGTGAAAACCGAGAATCCCGGCATCAACGGAAGCTGCTATTTTGGCTGCGCAGGAAGGTTTTGCTCCGTCGCAGATAATACCTGACACCGTTGCCAGGGCGTTGACAAGGGTATGAGCAATTTCTTCGAAACGACCGCCGTGTAACCATGCAATCCCGGCTCCGGCGCCACAACCGGCACTCACGGCACCACAGTATGCAGATAACCGTCCAATGCCGGTTTTCTGATGGATGGTGATCAGGTTTGAAACGACCAAAGCCCGCAGTAAAGTGTCCTTATCTGAATCCAGTTCCTCGGCATAAACGATCACCGGGACAGATGCGGTAATACCTTGATTACCACTTCCGGAAGCGATGACTACGGGTAGATCGCAACCGCTCATTCTCGCATCAGAACCCGCTGCGGCCAGAGCCTTGGCGCGAACCTTGACATCATTGCCCCAGATATCAATCAGCACTTTGCCGATGTTTGCCCCCCAGTTACCTTTCAGTCCTTCTTCCGCAATGGCCATGTTGTAGTCAATTTGGATTTGCATCAATTCGTCGATATCTTTGAGATCAACACTTTCCGCAAAAGCAAGAATGTCTTTCACGTTCAGCAATGAACGATCGGTCAAATGAGAGGTCCCCATTTCATCACAATCTTGGTTCTCATAAATGATCGTGTTGTCTTTTTGAATCAAAACGATATTGGTGTGGTAATGGGAAATTTGTACGCTTGCTTGAGATTCACCGGCAAAAACGTGGATAATCAGATCAAAGACCAGTCCACTTGATGACTCCATCACCTTGATCTCATGGTGTTTAAGGAACTCTTGAATCTTTTTGCTCCCTGAAGCATCGATTGCAGAGAGCACTTCAAGTACTTTATCTGCATGTCCGGCAGCAATTCCTGCTGCTGCCGAAGCTTCAAGACCTCTGAGCCCACCTGTATTTGGGACAACCACGCTTTTAACATTTTTAATGATGTTGTTGCTTGCTTCTATAACAACGCGTTCTGGCATAATGCCAAGGACATCACGAGCTTTTGCCGCGGCGTAAGCGATTGCAATCGGCTCTGTGCATCCCATTGCCGGAACCAATTCTTCTGACAAGATATCCAGATACGCTTGATATTTTTTGTCTGTCTTGTCCATACTTTTTCCTTCTTACTTAAGATTGCTTTAAAGACGTTTTGCCTTACTGATTGCTGATCAATCATAACCTAAAGTGAGGTGGGAAGAAATAAATGACAAGGAATAAGGTAAAAGATGATTGTCTCGGTTTTCGTTCTTCTTGCGGTTAAGCACTCTTTACCTCTTCACCATAGCACCGCCAATCTAGTGAGTTTTAGCCGTTATGCAAAGGATAGGTGTGGGGAAGTTGTACCAAAGAAACCGCAGTTGTTATGTTCAGAGTGTGCGGTCGTAGTGAAATAACGGTAGGTAAATGAGACAACATCGGTCTTTTTTCTCTTGACTGGACTGCGGATCGGAATAGAATGCGGAACGAACATTCATTCCGGAGGTGAGTAATGGTTTGTGAAGAACTAAATGGAAAGTGTCTGGCTGTCTATAAGGCGTCGTTGGAACTGATTGCCGTACAGGGGTTTCACGGTACGCCAATGTCACAGATCGCCAAAAAAGCAGGTGTCGGTGTTGGCAGTATTTATCGTTATTTTAAAGATAAAGATGACTTGATTCACGGTGTTCACGCTCAAGCTGACAGGAAAATGACAGAGGCTCTCACTTCTGTATATGTTGCTGGTTCAAGTGAGAAAGAGCAGTTTTTTGCTTTGGTTATAAGCCTGACAAAGCACTTGATTGCCAACCCCTTGGAGTTCAAGTTCCTCGAACAGTATTACAATTCTCCTTACGGAACAGAAAAGAAGCGAGAAAAGTTTTTTGAGGAAGTGCCTGCAAACGATGACGACAGACCTTTTTTGTCTCTGCTAAAGGGAGAAGCCTTTAAAGATATGCCGTTACCCTCACTGCACGCCCTTGCCTTCGGACCACTTATCTTTGGTATTCGTGATCATTTCTCCGGGATACAGATTATGGATGAAGATCTGATCAACCAGCTTGCCAAAGGCTGCTGGGACGCTGTTCGGAAAAGTTGACATAAAGACCACGCTTCTTATCAACGGGGCGCTTAAATAACAATAAATTCGGAATGAACACTCATTCTGACAATTTAAGGAGTTTTAAAAAATGATGGGAAAAACGAAGACTCAAACGAATCTGACCTTTGGCCGTCTTTTCAAATCCAAATTCGTCGTTATTGGTTTATTCGCGCTCATTGCTGTCGGTGGTGTGTATTCCTCGCAGTTGATGGCCTCAGAAGAGGAAAAAGCAGCGACCCCTCCTTCAAGACCGGCGATGCCGGTTGAAACCACAGAAGTCAAGATTGCTGACAGCAGTCAGGAACTGTTGGCTATCGGCTCTCTTCATTCCAATGAATCCGTTGTCATTATGTCTGAAATTCCAGGCCTTGTGAAAACGATCGCTTTTAATGAAGGAGAGGCCATCCAAAAAGGCAAGTTACTTATCAAACTCGACAGCTCTGTTTTACAGGCGGAGTTTGATCGAACAGAAGCGAGCCGCGCTCTGAGCGAAAAGAACTATCAGCGCGCCGAGGCTCTGTTTAACGATAATGCCATCTCTGAACTTGAGAGAGATGAGTCTTTCGCTAGATGGCAGTTAGATGAAGCGACAACGCGTCTGGCCAAAGCGCAACTCGATAAAACGACGATAAAGACTCCATTTGCGGGACCTCTTGGTTTGCGTAACGTCAGTGTTGGCAATTATGTTCAGCCGGGTCTGGCTCTGGTTAACCTGGAGGATGTAAGCCAACTGAAAATAGATTTTCCGGTTCCTGAAAAGTACTCGTCGTTGGTCCAGGTGGGCCAAGACGTTGCGATTACAACAGACGCTTACGGTGAGAAAAGTTTTGTTGGTCAAGTCTATGCTATCAACCCCTTGGTCGATGCGAAGAGTCGTAGTCTGATGGTTCGAGGCAAAATTGATAACAGTGAAGGGCTGTTGCGCCCAGGTCAATTTGCCCAGGTTAAGCTGGTTACCAGCAGTAAAGAAGCTGCTGTCTTCATTCCGGAGCAGGCGTTGATTCCACAACCGGCAACACAGTTGGTGTTCAAGGTCGTTGACGGTAAAGCAGAAATGGTTCCGGTTCAAACCGGGCAACGTCGTAAAGGGTGGGTCGAGATTGTCAGCGGTCTGACTGTTGGTGATGTTGTTATCACGGGAGGCCATCAGAAAATTGGCCCTGGTAGCCCGGTACACGCCATCCCGGCGGATCCGTCTCTGTTCAGTGCGTTTGATAATAGCGATTCTTCCGTCGTAAATAATAACGGTTAAGCATTAAAAGCCTCAGGAGCAAACAATGAAGATTTCAGAGATAAGTGTTCGCCGACCGGTTCTGGCAACGGTCATGAGCCTTGTCATTGTACTGATTGGTCTGGTTTCTTACGATCGGCTGACAGTCCGTGAATATCCCAATATCGACGAACCAACCGTTTCCGTTATCACGATCTACCAGGGTGCAAGTCCGGATATCATGGAGACGGAAGTGACTACGGTGATAGAGGACAGTCTGTCTGGTATTGAAGGGATCAAAACGATCACTTCGCAAAGCCTTCAGGAGCGCAGTCAAATCAGTATCGTTTTTAAGATGGAACGTGATGCCGACGATGCCGCAGCAGAGGTTCGCGACCGGGTTGGGCGGGTCAGGGCAGAGTTGCCCTTCAATATAGAAGAACCCGTTATAGCCAAGGTCGAGGCCGATGCCTCACCTATTATTTACATGTCCTTCTCAAGTGATCGGCATAGTAATGCTGAGGTGACAGATTACGTTGACCGCTATGTGACCGATCAGATTGAAATGATCAATGGTGTCGCTGAAGTCCGGATTCTCGGTGCCAGACGCTACTCGATGCGGATTTGGCTTGATCCGGCTCTCCTCGCTTCTCGTCAGGTAACGCCACAGGATGTTGAAGATGCCATCCGGACTCAAAACATTGAAGTCCCTGGCGGGCGCATCGAGAGTGGCGCCAGAGAGTTCTCTGTTCTGACCGATACCAGCCTGACGACAGTTGAAGAGTTTGACAATGTCGTTGTGGCCAAGGTGGGCAATACCCTCGTTCGTTTGAAAGATGTTGGTCGCGCTGAAGTCGGGCCCGAATCGGTGCGCCAGAGTTTGCGGTATAACGGTGGTAATGCTGTTGCCCTCGGTGTGGTTAAGCAATCAACTGCAAATCCTCTCGATATTTCCAAGGGGCTGCGGGAAATGTTGCCAGAACTGCAAGGCTCGCTGCCCGAAGGTATGAAAACCAGGATTGTCTACGACAGTTCGATCTTTATTGAACGCTCAATCGATAATGTGTGTACCTCGATCATGGAAGCGGTTGGGCTGGTTCTGTTGATCATCTTTATTTTCCTGCGAAGCTTCCGTTCGACACTCATTCCTCTGGTGACGATTCCAGTCTCTTTGGTTGGTGCCTTTGCCTTGATGTGGGCACTCGGCTTTTCGATTAACACCTTGACTTTGTTGGCGATGGTGCTAGCTGTTGGTCTGGTTGTTGATGATGCCATCGTCGTGCTGGAGAATGTCCATCGCCACGTTGAAAATGGTCTGACCCCGAAAGAGGCCTCCATCAAAGGTATGCGCGAGATTGGTTTCGCAGTCATCCTGATGACCTTGACGTTGGTTGCCGTCTATCTGCCCGTCGCAATGATGGAAGGCCGAACTGGCAAGCTCTTTACCGAGTTCGCCCTGACTCTGGCTGGAGCCGTCTTTGTTTCTGGGTTTGTCGCCCTGACACTGACGCCGATGATGACGTCGCGTATGTTGCGTCATCAAAAACATCACAACAAACTGTTCAATTTGATGGAAGACTTCTTTAACGGATTGGATCGTGGCTATCAAAGAATACTTAACGCCTCACTCAAGTCGGTCGCTATCGGTGTTGTGATTGCCCTGCTGGCCGGCACCGGTTCATGGTTCTTGTTTAATCGTCTGCCGTCAGAGATGTCTCCGTTGGAAGACCGGGGTGTTTTCATGACTTTTGTTATGGCACCGGATGGTGCGACCCTTGAATATACCGATCATTATTTGAAGCAGGCCGAAGATTTACTGCAAGCAATTCCTGAATCTGTTGGCGTATTTGCGACAACAGGTTTCAGTGGAAAAATGACGGAAGGTATCGCTTTTACAGAGATGAAAGATTGGCATGAGCGAGAGCGTTCAACTCTTCAGATTGCAGGCGAACTTGGGCCGAAATTGTTTGGTATCCCAGGCGTCCTTGGCTTCCCGATTACGCCTCCATCGCTTGGCCAGCCTTTTATGGATCAACCCGTGCAGTTTGTCGTGAAAACAACTGATTCTTACGGTGAGCTGAACGGGCAGATCAATCAGATGATGGCTGAAGTGCGCAAGAACCCAAATATCCTTGCCGCTCGTTCCGATCTTAAGCTGAATACCCCTGAACTCCGCTTGCAGGTAGATCGTGATAAGGCCGCTGATCTCGGTGTCAATCTTGCGCTCCTTGGACGAACCATTGAAACCATGATGAGTGGCCGTGATGTGACCCGTTTCAAGATGGACGGTGAGCAATATGACGTCATTGTAAAAATCGAAGACGATCTACGGGTAACTCCTGAAGACCTGAACCGAATCCATGTTCGTAATATGCTTGGTGAGATGATTCCACTGGGAAATCTGGTGACTATTACAGAAGCTGTAACAGCCCAGTCTCTTAACCATTTCAATCGCAGTCGTGCAGCAATTATCAGCGCCAACCTGGCTCCAGGATACTCGCAAGGCGAGGCCCTGACATTTATGGAAGAGACTGCTGCAAGCATTCTTCCAGAGTCGGCACGAATTGACTATAAAGGTCAATCACGGGAATTTAAAGACAGTAGTGCCGGTTTGCTCATGACCTTTGTTTTGGCTCTGTTGATGATCTATCTGATGATGGCTGCTCAGTTTGAGTCGTTTGTCGATCCCTTGATTATCCTCTTTACCGTTCCACTCTCGATGGTCGGCGCGCTGATGGCGCTCTACTATACTGGCAATACCCTGAGTATTTACAGCCAGGTCGGCTTGATCACGCTGATTGGATTGATCACCAAGCATGGCATTCTGATCGTCGAGTTCGCCAATCAGTTGCAGGAGCAGGGCAAGTCGAAACTGGACGCTGTTCTTGAGGCCGCTACTTTACGTTTGCGGCCAATCTTAATGACGACTGGTGCCATGGTTCTTGGTTCCGTCCCTTTGGCCCTGGCAAGCGGTGCGGGAGCAGAGAGCCGCTCTCAAATTGGTTGGGTTATCGTTGGTGGCTTATCTTTAGGAACGGTGTTGACGCTTTTCGTTATTCCGGCTGTTTACATGTTGTTGGCGAGAAACCGGCAAAAGATTAAGGGCCGCCTTGCCGCTGAAGTCAGCACCGTAGAAGCATCCTGATTCGCTTTGAAAATAAGAGGAAACCATGAAAGTTTATAGTCGATATGTTTTTATCCTTACACTGGCGTTGTTATTCACCGGCTGTGCGCTTGGCACAAATTATTCTCGGCCCGCAGTGGATGTGCCTGTTGCATATAAGGCCGACGCTCCATGGAAAGAAGTGGCTCCGCAGGACAATGCTGATAAAGGCCATTGGTGGGAAATTTACAAAGACCAGGTTCTAAATGAACTGGAAGTTCAGCTGTTAGAGGCTAATCAAGAAATAAAGGTCGCCTTCGCACGGTTGATGCAAGTGCAAACCGGTGAGCGTTTCAGCCGTGCTTCGCAACTTCCGCGCTTTGATCTCAACGGCTCGGCTTCACGTGATCGTATCTCCGAAGATTTTTCGTCAACCGGAAAAGGGGAAGTTTTCAACACGTTTAGTCTGCCTTTCTCTCTCGGATATGAACTTGATCTCTGGGGCAGAGTGCGTCGTTCAATCGAAGCCGCTGAAGCGGACTCCGCAGGTGCTATGGCAGATTATCAGGGCGTTTTACTTTCGCTGCAAAGTGAACTGGCGCGCAATTACTTTGATTTACGTGCGATTGATCAGGAAGTTGCTCTTCTTAAACAGACCGTGTCTCTGATGGAAGAGGCTAGAAACCTGATCAAACGCCAGTACGATAATGGTCGAGTGAGCCTGCTTGATCTAACTCAGGCTGAGACTCAGCTGGCCGAAACTCGTTCTGAAGCGATTGGCTTGGAGAAAAAACGTGGCGAGTTGGAAAATGCATTGGCGGTTCTAACCGGCCAGTCAGCATCTAACTTTACTCTGGCCCCTATGCCCTTGAATATAGTTCCACCGGCAGTGGCGACCGGTTTGCCTTCAAGTCTCCTTGAACGTCGTCCCGATGTTGCGGCTGCGGAGCGACAAATGATCTCTGCTAATGCGCGTATCGGGGTTGCGAAAGCGGCTTTTTTTCCAGCCATCAGCTTGACGGGTAATGCTGGTTATGCAAGTACCGAGCTGGAGAGTTTGTTCAATTGGGGGAATCGCATTTGGGGTCTTGGGCCTGCAATCTCTCTGCCTATCTTCGATGGTGGTCGTAATGATGCGAATCTCGAGCGAGCCAGGGCTGCATACGAAGAAGCCGTCGCAAGCTACAGGCAAAAGGTCTTGGTCGCTTTCAGTGAGGTTGAAGATGGTTTGCGTGGTCTTGAAGTTCTTGAGCGACAAGGGGCGCTGTTGCAGCAAGCTGTCGCTTCTGCAGAGAAAGCTTTGAAAATTTCTGAGAGCCGCTATCGCCATGGACGGGTTAATTTTCTCGAAGTTGTTGATAGTCATCGTACGGCTTTAAGAACTCAGCGTGCCTTGGTGCAGCTGCAAGGTGATCAATTCACGACAAGTGTCTTGTTGGTTAAAGCGTTGGGTGGCGGCTGGGAACAGTAATTGTGACGCTTTTAACTGTTGGTGATCACGTTATGCGTCAAATTCTGGAACCCGTTTACAGGGCAAACCATCAAAAGCGAAGGTGACGGTAAAGAAGTCACGATGGTTTGATCGAGTCTTCGGAAAACTGGTTTAAAAAAGTTTTGATCAGAGCGCTTGAGTGGTTTCGATAAAAGAGTAAAAAAGATCTTAATCGACAAACACGAAGGCCTGGCGTTACACGCCAGGCCTTCGTGTTTGTCGGGATAATGCTTAAAAGTCGACCGGAGTCGACTTTTGGGTTGACTCTCCTCTCTTTAAGGGTAAAATCTCGAACGCAGTCGACTTTCGGAGGTTTTATGATTGGAGTTCGTGAAAAGAAAAAGCAGCACACGCGCAAGGCGATCGTTGATGCAGCGGTCAAGCTCTTTGCCGACAAGGGCTTTGAACAAACCAGCATGGACGAGTTAGCCCGAGCTGCGGGTATTGGCAAGAGTACGATTTACGGCTACTTCAAGGCAAAGGAAGAGATTTTACTTGCCTACTGCGAAGCCGAACTCGATTTTGCCTTTGCCGCTCTCGACCGTAAGATTGATGAAAAGGCTCCACTGCTAGACCAACTGGTCGCCCAGATAATGGGACAGATCACATTTGTTATAGAAAACCGCGAATTTGGTCGTATTTTCGTCCGGGAAATGTTCTTTCCTGGCGAGACAACGAAACTCAGTTGTCGCGATCTGGATAATCGATACATTCGTAAGCTTGGCGAAGTTCTTGGTCGTGCACAATTGCGAGGGGAACTTCCTGCAGATACCGATCTCCTGCTCATGATTGGCCATTTCCATGCTTTGTACATGATCGTCATCTCAGCAATTTACGGTGGGAATGTTTCTTCTATAGAAAACGCTGAAATCTTTCTCCGGTCATTAATTTTGCAAACCTTGCATGGGCCGGCAGCAATGTCACAGGCGCCTGAAGTTTTGCGAAAAGAATGGAGCAATTTAAAACAACAATTTATCGAACAGCATGATCTTGAAGTGTGAGGTTGATTATGAAAAAAAGTTTTATCTCCTTTTTCCTTTGTATCGTCTGGATGGTGTCAACCTCTCACGCGGAACCTTTGAGCCTTCGCCAAGCTCTGGTGTTTGGCATTGCAGAGAACTACGATTTACGGATAGCCCGTCTTGATGTAGAGCGTGCAGAAGCTGGCGTGCTCGGAGAGAAAGGCTCTTTCGATCTCATTGCCGAACTTGGTGTTAATACCAGTCACAGCGAAGTGCCAGCGGACTCAGTACTGCTAGACGATGTTGTTGGAACGAAACAGGCACAGGCAGAGGCGGCTCTTAGTAAGCAATTTGCTACCGGCCTGCAGACACGTTTAAGTCTCACTGGAACACGTAGTGATGCTGACAGTCTTGCCGACCGACTTGACCCCGCCTATCGCACGGCTCTGGTTCTGGATCTTACCCAGCCATTACTTAAGGATATGGGGCTGGACATTAACACGGCCAATCTGAAAATCGCCAGAACCCGTCAACAGCAGGTCGCTTATGGTTACTTGGACAATGCGCTTCAGCTAGCCTCTGAGATAGAGAATTCATACTTGGATCTTGCTCAGGCCGAAGAGGGTTATCGCTACACGATTCTGGCACGAGACCTAGCTAAAGAATTACTCGACGGGAATCAACGCAAATTTGATGCTGGCCTGATCCCCATCACTGAAGTTAATGAAGCTCGCACCGCTGTTGCTGGTCGCAAAGAGGCTTTGTTGTTAAGTAAACAACAGATTGTTCAGTTGCGTAATCAGTTGCTGGATCTGATTGACCACGGTCATTCAGATCTTCCTGAAGGCTGGCAGGTTGGTCTTCCTGAGATCACTGCTCAAACTGAAGTGGATCTCAATAAAGCTTTAGAGCTGGGCTTGAAAAACCGCCCCGATCTACAACAACCACGTTTAGAACTCGATACACGCAAGGTCGCTTTGGTCTATGCCGATAATCAGAAACTTCCACGCCTTGATCTTGAAGCCAGTCTCGGTGTAAACGGTCTCTCAGGTGATGCAGATAGCGATGCTTATCACAATGGCGGTTGGCAGGACTCTTTCGCTGATGATGGCCATACTTGGTATGCCGGCCTGCGCTTTAGTCTGCCACTACAGAATCGTGTTGCCAAGGCTCAATATCGTGATGCGGAAGCTCAGAACAAGCAGTCACTCTTACGTCTGCGCCGCGCTGAAGTCGCTGTCGAAGCTGCGATTCGCACAGCACATGCCACAACTGAACTTGGTCTTGAACGTGTTGCTGTGGCACGGCAGAGTGCTGAACTCGCTCAAACAACTCTCAGCCAAGAGAATAGACGTCTTGATGAAGGTTTGTCCGATACGTTCCGCATCCTGATCTTTCAGAATGCGTTGATTGCTGCCAAGGTCAGCGAAGTTGCTGCCATCGCAGATTTTTGTCGGGCACAAGCTTCTCTCTATCGAGCGATGGGAACCAATCTGGAACGTTATAATATTGTCGCGGCGTTGCCGCATCAGGGAGCAATGCCATGAAACACAATTGTAAACTAACGCTTTTGATAGTCTGTTGCGTATTAACAGCTTTCGCTGGTTGTAACACAGAGGCCACGAGTGAAGAAGGCAAGGTGGCTGTGCAAGCTGCTCCTGAAAAGGCGACGTCGGTCAAGGTGCAGCTGGTTTCACCACAAGATCTCAATGAGAACTTTACGTTGCCAGGATCTCTGGAAGCTTGGGAAGATTTGACCCTTGCCGCAGAGATTGCAGGGCCGATCGACTGGGTTGGACCAGAGGAAGGTGAAATTCTGAAGTCTGGACAAGCAATTCTGACGATTGATTCTGTCAGTCAAAAAGCGAATCTGGAAAGTGCTCGGGTTGATGCCGAGGTTAAGCGATCTGCCATGCAACGACTTAAGAAGCTTGTTGGCGAAAGATTAGTCAGTCAGCAGGAATACGACAACAGTGGCAATGCTTATGAAGCCGCCAAACAGAATTACGAGCTGGCGCGCATCGCGCTACAGAAAAGCACAGTCAAGGCACCGATTGACGGAGTTATCGATGTGCGCATGATAGAACGTGGCGAATATATCAAAGCCGGTGATCCCGTTGCCGTGATCGTTCAGGTCGATCGGCTTAAGGCTCTGATCGATGTGCCGGAAAAGGATGTTCGTTACTTTCATGTCGGTGAACAGGTCAGTGTTATCCAAGCGCAGATCGATACCGGTGAAGAGGTCCACAGGGCAGGAAAGTTAGTTCATCTTGCTTACAAGGCTGATCCTTTGACCCGTACCTACCGCGCCAAGGTTGAGGTTGATAATCAGGATGGTCAGTTGCGACCTGGCATGATTGTTCGCATTGAGGCCTTGCGGCGTGAGTTAAAGGGAGCTATTGCGGTTCCGCTGTATGCTGTGGTTGATCTCGACGGTCGCAAGGTGGTGTATGTTGCTGAAGGTGGAAAAGCGCAGATGCGCCCTGTTAAGGTCGACCGTGTGATCGGTGACCTGGCTGTGATCAAGGAAGGTTTGATGCTTAAAGATATGTTGATCGTTAAGGGCCAGCAGCTGTTGTCTGATGGTGCCCCCATCACAGTAGAGGACAAGTAACTATGCTGATCTCCAACGCCGCAATTCGGCAGCGTAGTACGGTGTTTGCCCTGATGCTGATCATCATCGTGGTCGGGATTTACAGCTACGCCACTCTGCCGCGTGAATCGACGCCCGATATCACAATCCCCTATGTTTTGGTTATCACCCCTTACGAGGGTGTCTCTTCTAGTGATATTGAATCATTGATTACCAATCCGATCGAACGAAAGCTGCGTGGCTTGAAAAACGTCGAAGAGGTGCGTTCGGTGAGTGCCGAGGGCTCATCAATGATTACCGTTGAGTTCATCCCAGATGTTGATATCGACGATGCCATTCAATGGGTTCGGGACAAGGTCGACCAAGCCAAAGGCGATTTACCGGATGACTTGGAGAGCGACCCACAAATCCTTGAGGTCAATCTGGCGGAATTCCCGGTGCTCATGGTCGCTGTTTCCGGCGAGGTTTCGGAAACGTTGCTCAAAGGTGTGGCTGAAGAGCTGGAAGAGCATATCGAAGAAGTTCCGGGCGTGCTTGATGTTGTCCTCACCGGTGGTCGAGAGAATGAGGTGCGCGTCGAAATAGATCCTGATCGTATGGCTGCTTATCGCGTTTCTTTCAACGAGATCGTGACCGCTGTAGCTCGTGAAAACGTTAACATTCCCGGCGGTAGCATCGACATCGGGCAAGGGAAATACCTGCTTCGCATCCCTGGAGAATTTACCGATCCGGCTCAAATCGACAACTTGGTCATGGTGGTTCGTGATGGCAAGCCGATCTATTACAAGGACATGGCCACTGTCGACTTTACTTTCGAAGATGCTAAAAGCTACGCACGTCTGAATGGCAAACCGAGTGTCACACTGGCGGTGAAAAAACGTACGGGTGAAAATATCATTGAAGTCACCGATCGTGTCTTTGCCTTACTCGAATACGCGAAGCCAATGTTGCCTGAGGGTGTTGAGCTTTCAGTGACACTTAATCAGTCAAAAGATATCCGCAACATGGTGTCGGAGTTGGAGAATAATATTCTGACCGGACTGCTTTTGGTGATTTCGGTGTTGTTTCTGTTCCTCGGATTGCGCAACTCCTTCTTTGTTGCCCTTGCGATTCCTTTTTCCATGCTCATGTCTTTCGCGATTATTCAAGCTCTCGGTATGACTCTCAACATGGTGGTGTTGTTCAGCTTGATGCTGGCACTGGGTATGTTGGTTGATAACGCTATCGTTATTGTCGAGAATATTTACAGGCACATGCAGGAAGGTAAAAGTAGGGTTGATGCGGCGCGAATTGCTGCGAGTGAGGTCGGTTGGCCTGTCATAAGTTCGACCATTACAACCCTTTGCGCGTTCTTCCCGATGACCTTCTGGCCAGGGCTCATGGGCGAGTTTATGAAATTCCTCCCCCTGACCTTGATCATTACTCTCACCTCTTCGCTGTTTGTTGCTCTGGTGATCAATCCAACTGTTTGTGCCACCTTTATGCGGGTCAAAAAGGGTGAGGTGCAACCTGATGTGGAACGGACCAGAGTGGTTCGTTTCTATCGTAAGACGTTGGAGTGGGCACTCAAGCATCAGGGTTCAACAATTGCTATTGCTGTTGGTTTACTGGTGCTTATCTGTGTTGTCTTTGGAGCCATGGTTAATGCAAAAATTCTTGGCGTCGAGCTTTTTCCTGACACTGAACCGAACCGGGCTTTCGTTGAGATAAAATCTCCCGAAGGAACTGGTCTTGATACCTCGGACAGTTACGCGCGCATTGTTGAAAAGGTGGTTTCTCCGGAACAGGATGTTAAATACACTATTGCTGAAGTCGGTATCGCACCGAGTGGGGAAGCGGGTTCTGATAGTGGAGGCCAAGCACATATGGCCAAGGTGTCTATGGAGTTTGTTGATAGCGAAGAACGCCATGAGTCTTCGGACTTGGTCCTCAATCGAGTGAGAAATGCTTTGGCCAATTTTGCCGGTGCCGAAATTAAGGTTGAGAAAGAAAAAGAAGGCCCACCGACCGGGCCGCCGGTGAGTATAGAAGTCAGTGGCGAGAATGTTATTGTTCTGGAAAGTTTGGTCAGTCAGGCACGTGAAAGGATCAAGGGCATTCCTGGGTTGGTTGATCTTAAAGATGATTTTGCTCGGGCCAAGCCGGAAATCCGTGTTCTTGTGGATCGTGAAAAAGCCACGCTTTTAGGCCTCTCCACTGCTGACATTTCAGTGCTGGTCAAGGCGGCCATCAGCGGAAGTAAGATGGGGGTCTATCGTCAAGGGAAGGATGAATACGATATCATCGTACGCTTACCCGAAGACCGTCGACAGACAATCGCTGACATTGAAAGCCTGCTGGTACCAACTAACATAGGTGCGCCTGTTCCGTTAACTACTGTGGCCAAGCTTGAACTCGGAGCGGGGTTTGGCTCGATTCGTCATATCGACCAGAAAAGGGTTGTGACCATCACTGGAAATACAACGGGTCGCAATAGTAATGATGTACTGCTCGATGTACAAAGGAGCTTGGCGGGCATCGATCTTCCTGGTGGCTATCGTATCGATTACTCTGGCGAGCAGGAAGAACAGCAGAAAGCCTCTGCTTTTCTTGCCAAAGCGTTCCTCGTCGCGATCTTTTTGATTGTGCTGGTACTGATTACTCAGTTCAACTCGGTATCGCAAACCTTTATTGTTATGACCAGCGTTATCCTGTCTTTGTCCGGGGTCTTTTTAGGACTGATCCTGACCATGACTAACTTCGGTATTATAATGACCGGTATAGGTGTTATATCTCTGGCGGGCGTTGTGGTTAACAATGCGATTGTGTTGATCGATTACATCAATCAGTTACGGCGCCAGGGTGTGGAACTTTATGACGCGCTCATTCGTGCAGGTATTGTTCGTTTTCGTCCGGTTATGCTGACAGCGATAACAACGATCCTTGGTCTCTTGCCAATGGCTGTTGGTGTCAGTTTCGATTTTCGTAATATGTCCATGATTATAGGTGGCGAGTCGGCTCAATGGTGGGGGCCTATGGCTGTTGCTGTTATCTTTGGTTTGGCTATTGCCACTTTGCTGACTCTGGTTGTTGTGCCGGTTCTTTACGCGATCTTTGCCAGCATCAAGGAACGTATGGCGAAGCGTTTTCAGGTAGAAACCCAAATATAGTGAGTTGTGCTGAGGTGGCTTTGGTGGATGACGCATTGATGAACGAGACACTTATGGATCAACCAGAAGATACAGATCTTCTTTTCATGCAGGCTGCTATTGGCGAAGCAGGCATTGCCATGGCTCTTGGTGAAGTTCCGATTGGTGCGGTCGTCGTCTTCGAAGGCGAAATTATCGGACGTGGCCATAACCTGCGAGAAACCAGTAACGATCCGACCACTCATGCGGAGATGGTGGCGATTCGTCAGGCCGCAGAAAAGATCGGTCACTGGCGTTTGCTTGAAACGACTTTATACGTCACCTTGGAACCCTGCGTTATGTGCATGGGTGCAATGATTCTTGCGCGCGTTCCGCGCTTGGTTTATGCCTGTCGTGACCCTCGAGCCGGGGCCGTCGGGTCGATTTATGATTTTGCAAAAGACGACCGATTCAACCACAAGGTTGAGGTCACAGAAGGGGTGCTTGGCGCAGAATGCAGTCAGCTGTTAAGCGGTTTTTTTAAAGAATTAAGAGCTGGAAAAAAATCGAAAAAGACTTTATAAAGGTTCTCCCAAACAGAGCACCCACGGAGGGGTGTCCGAGCGGCCGAAGGTGACAGACTCGAAATCTGTTGT
>CBDUFN010000043.1:0-15775 GCA_965366475.1 uncultured bacterium
ACATCCTCGCGAATCCGCTCCAACTCCTGCATCAGAGTGTCGTCAACATGCAAACGACCAGCAGTATCAAGTATCAGTGTATCGTAACCTTGGCGGTCGGCAAATTCACGCGCCAAGCGACAAATCTCGACTGGATCTTGATCAGCTCGGCTATCGAACACGGGAACATCAATCTGACGACCCAAAGTTTTTAGTTGTTCAATTGCGGCGGGACGATAAACGTCGGCCGGAACCAGCAAAGGATTACGCTTTTCCCGCTTGAGCTTAAGTGCCAGCTTGCCACAGGTCGTGGTTTTACCTGCACCTTGCAAGCCACAGAGCAGAATCGGCACGGGCGGACGAGCCGCCAGATCGAGCTGGTTGTCCTCCTTGCCACCCATGAGCAACCCCAGTTCGTCACGAACGATCTGAATGACCTGCTGACCGGGGGTCAAGCTTTCCAATACGTCATGTCCGACAGCGCGCTCACGCACCGCGGCCACGAAATCTTTAACAACCTTAAAATTGACGTCGGCTTCCAGTAGCGCCAGTCGCACCTCACGCATTGCCTGCTGAATATTATCTTCAGTCAGACGACCGCGGCCGCGCAGTTGCTTAAAAACAGCGTCAAATTTTTCTGTCAGGGTATCAAACATAAGGTTGTCTATTTATTGCTGGCGAGCAAAAGAAGCACTTTAGTTAACCTGCGCAGACTTTGTCAAGCGAAATCAAGGGGTATCAAGCCCAGTGGATTAAAGGATTACAGTTCGCTGGAAACATCCAGATAAGCACCGTTGCTTCGCTGATGCATTTCAGCTGGCGGCAACTCTGCCTCAATCAAGAGGCTCAGCAAAGCCTCTTTAGCTTCAGGTGCAAAACGCAGGGCCAGCCCGCAATCCGAAGTCAGCTGACGAGGTACGGGAATCAAAAGAAAATCCACCTCATACTGCTTGAGAAGCTTCTCCGCCTTCAGCACCCGATGAATCGAGTGGAAGATTGCAACATAATCATTCTCTTTAACCATCAACAAAAATCCT
Source organism: uncultured bacterium (assembly GCA_965366475.1). Classification (GTDB taxonomy): domain Bacteria; phylum Desulfobacterota; class Desulfuromonadia; order Desulfuromonadales; family BM103; genus M0040. The sequence continues at coordinate 1,017 of CBDUFN010000043.1, forward strand.
TAGCACTCTTACAAGACCTTAAAAGGGCGGGCATCATGCCACGTTTAAAAAATCAAGACAAGCCCAGACTTGCAATGGCCCGGAACCATTGTAAAGCTTTCCCAAAAACACGTGAACACCCTCAAGGCTTCTATTGAGCAGCGACTATTTACAGTTAATCACGAGGATTAGCAAACCAGTCTTTACCCTTAAAAAAGGGCATTCGTTCCCTGCATTAAAACTTTTTATTGATGTAACAAGACATTTTACATAGTATGCCGTTAGCAATCACAAATTATAATCCTCTTAAGTAATGTCGAGTAATTAATGAACACTGACTCCGAACAACTTCTCAATCAGGAAGACTTCAACAAGAAAAGACGTAGAAAGCTCTTTTCTTTGATTTCTATTTGGTCATTGTTGATCATGGTCTACCTTGCATGGGACATATCGATCATATTCGACAGCATGTACGATGCGACCCTCATTCAGGCTCGAGCTATTTCTGACAAAGATTCACTGCATCGTCGGTGGGCGTCCACCAATGGTGGTATTTACATGAACACCGGTGGAGGAGTCGTACCAAACCCTTACCTTGCAGACCATCCACTCCGTGACCTGAAAACAACCGAGGGGATAGAACTGACGTTGGTTAACCCTGAATATATGAGTCGTATGGTTGCCGATCTTCAGGAACAAAGTTCAGGCATACGAACCCGCATGACTCACCCCCGTCCAATCAACCCGCAAAACGCACCCGACAAATGGGAAAGAGAAGCACTCAAAAAGATTTTTGAAGGTGAAACTGAAGTCGCAGTCATTGAGGACAACAATGGCGAAAGCTTTCGTCGCTTGATGACTCCTCTCCTGGGTGAAGAAGGTTGTATCCGTTGTCACACTAGCAAGGATTACTATAGTGGCAACATCTTTGGTGGACTGAGTGTTACCATCCCACTCAAAAAATTCCATGAAGGTGCAATAAGAGACGGTATTGCCGATACCGCAACTCATCTCCTGGTTTGGGCGTTAGGAGCACTGGGAATTTTCTTCGCATGGAGAAACCATTACAAAACCGAGTGGGCTCGGCAAAAGGGAGAAGTCGACCTGCAGGAAGCAAAGAATACCGCTGAATCTGCAAATCAGGCGAAGAGTGAATTCCTTGCCAACATGAGCCATGAAATACGCACGCCGATGAACGCTATTATCGGCATGACAGAGTTTACTCTCGAATCGACTCTTAATCGTGAGCAACGCGAGCACCTCAACATGGTGCATTCGTCTGCGACCGGACTACTGAAGGTTATCGACGACATTCTTGATTTTTCAAAAATAGAAGCAGGACGGATTGACCTCGAAGCAATCGACTTTGACCTGCATGCCACGATTGAAAGAACTATTAAGGTATTGGCAATTCATGCCCACGAAAAAGGCATTGAACTGCACTGTCATATAGATAGGGACACTCCGGTTTTAGTTAATGGCGACCCAATGCGTTTACGTCAAATACTAACCAACCTGATTGGAAATGGCATCAAATTCACCAGCAGTGGTGAAGTTTGTCTGCATGTTCAAGAAGAAATTTCCAACAAGAATGAATCTGAAAACAGATGCAATCTGCGCTTTACAGTTAAAGATAGTGGCATCGGCATCTCCAAAGAACAGATTCAACAACTTTTTGAAAGCTTTAAACAAGCAGACTCATCAACCACGCGTAAGTACGGAGGGACTGGTCTCGGTCTGTCAATTTCAAGGCAACTGGTACGGATCATGGGTGGTGAATTATCCGCTGAAAGTAGCGAGGGAGAGGGAAGCTGCTTTAGTTTTTCTCTACCATTCAAAATGCAGGGAGACACCTCTTCAGCGGAAGACCTTTCCGACTTTACTGGATACAACCTAACCAAACACAAGGTACTGGTCGTTGCTGACAACCCAACCAGTCGACTTTCAATCGAAGACATCCTGATCAGCAGTGGCTCAATGTTCACCTTGGTGTCAAACGGAAAAGACGCTGTTGAAAAACTGGTTGACGCCGCTGACAACAACCACCCCTATGGCCTCATTCTAATAGACGCTCAGTTACATGGCCTGGATGGAGTCAGTGTTGCAAAAGCCGTCCTATCTGCACCAGAAGTTGACACACCCATCTTGATGCTATTGTCCTCTGCAAGTGAGCGCTATACCGTTCAAGCCTGTAAAAATCTGGGCGTAGAGCATTATCTTTTCAAACCTGTCGGCCGCACAGAGTTACTGACCGAGATGAGCAATATTCTGTCAACCGCACCTCACTTATTAAAAGAGGAGCAGGAAAAGAGACCATACGTAACGACAGAGGTTGAAAACAAGCCGGCCCATTCCATTCAGATACTGTTGGTAGAAGACCACCCGTTCAATCGCAAGGTTGCGTCTACCCTCCTCAAGCGTGCAGGTCACACGATTGAAACCGCGAACGACGGCCTTGAAGCTGTACAAGCCTGGGAAACAGGCGCCTACGATATGATACTCATGGACATCCAGATGCCCAACATGGATGGACTGGAAGCAACACGGGAAATTCGTCGCAGGGAAGCCAAAGCCGGTGGGCACACTCCAATTATCGGAGTCACTGCACACGCGATGAAGCAAGACAGACAAAAATGCCTTGATGCCGGCATGGATGATTATGTGGCTAAGCCTATCGTGCGAGACGTTTTGTTTGCGGTAATCGACAAGGTGCATGAATCGGCAAAAATGGAGAAAGTCGAATGATTCCAGCAGAAGAACGACAAACCATATTAGCGACGATAGAGGCAGACAATGGCTTTTTGAGAGAGTTTGTTGAAGACTTTTTACACGACATTTCTCAGGATATCGAAGACCTCAACGACGTTATCGCAAAGGGTGACGGCAAAGAGTTGGAGCGACTGGCCCACAGCATGAAATCTGTAGTCGGCTTTTTCAAAGCCATGACGCCCTACCAGATGGCTAAAGAGCTGGAATATTTAGGTAAAGACAATGACTTTAAAGAAGCTCATATAAAGTTCGATACGTTCAAAGCAACGCTGGAAGAATTAAAAGGAATCCTTGTCGCAGCACTCTGATGACAAGCTGAAAGAAGAACTGGCTCTGCTGGCGTAAGCAAACAAAAGGCCACCCATAATCGGGTGGCCTTTTGTTTGCTTATGTCTATGGCTATTAGAAGTGATGAACAAAGCGTAGGTTGAAACGCTCCCCTTCTGGACGATTTTCAGCACCGCTCTCGAAGTACGAGTTTAAGAAGAGATGAGAATCTTGAGAAAGATGGTAAACCAGACCGGGCCCTGCAGCAAAGACCTTTTCATCATCATTCGCATCATCGCCATCAATCTTTGTTTCTGTAATTTGATTGAACCAGTAACCATTGACACCAAGACGCAACTGCTTCGGCAACACTTCGTAAGCAGCAGCAAAGTTTGCGTGCACAGCATGACCGGGCTCTAGGTCAACCTCAGCAGGCATTCTTCCACCACCGGTAAACTCGTCATTAGTTCCGTTCCAAAGGTAATGAAGCCGCCATGAAACCGTAGCCTTGGGGCCAAGAAATACGGTCGCAGCCCAGTAAGGGTTAAATGAAAAATGATTACTCCCCTGATTCAGGCTTTTCGAATCATCGTAGTCACCTGTCGGGAAAATTGTCTGCAACTCAATGCGATTGAGCATGAGAGGCCCGTTGGCACCCATAATTGGATCCCACTGTACGTAAGGGCCAACCAACAAATCACCAAGACCTGTGCCGTTATTGGTTAGAGCAAAAGAATTCTCATCGATTGAGACAATGGGCAGCATGACGTTGAGGCCCCATTTACCACCGAAAAGCACCGATTGATCAGATTGATAGATATATTGATTCATCAAAACCCATACATCAACATCCGCATCACCGGGAGGGAAATCTTCCAACTTATCGGCAGAATAGAACTGCAGATACTCGGACAGGTAATGTCCGGGACCTGCCGGAGGGCCGCCATCAAGAAAACTGGTAAAGCCAAGATTGACATTCGGCTGAAGGTAAGCAAAAGCCGACCCGGAGAAGAGCATAAGTGCAACCACGACACTTAGAACGACACGTAAACCTTTCATATTCCAACCTCCCTATCATGTATATTATGTGAACCGTCAAAAATCATAAGAATGCAAGACGCCGGAAAGCATCACTTTTATTCAGATGCATGTCAAGCCCTTGCTATAGATCTAATGTGCTTCACGCCAGTTGTTTCCGGTGCCAACCTCTACGAGTAGAGGCACCGAAACATCAACCGCCCCCTCCATTTCTTGCGTTACAAGAGCGACGACACGTTCAAGCTCTGCCTTTGGCACATCAAAAACCAGTTCATCGTGAACTTGTAACAGCATACGTGTTGCAAAGCCTTCCGAAGTAAGACGATGCGCTATTTTCACCATGGCCACCTTGATAATATCTGCGGCTGAACCCTGAACCGGGTAGTTAATAGCGTTGCGTTCGGCATAACCGCGCACCGCACCATTTTTGCTATTTATTTCAGGAATCGCACAACGCCTGCCAAGCAGTGTCGTCACGTACATTTTCTCGCGCGCTTCAGCAATGCATCTATCCATAAAAGTGCGAATGCCAGGGTAACGCTCGAAATAGGTATCGATGAAGGTCTGGGCTTCGCGGCGGCTGATCCCCAACTGCTTGGCCAGGCCAAACGCACTCATACCATAAATCACACCAAAGTTAATCGCCTTAGCCTGGCGACGTTGCTCATCAGTGACCAATTCAGGAAAGATTCCAAGGACCTCACTTGCGGTACGACGATGAATGTCTTCACCACAGGCAAAGGCCTCCTTAAGAGCTGGCTCATCGGCCATATGAGCAAGAACTCGCAATTCAACTTGAGAGTAGTCCGCTGCTAGCAACAAACAGCCTTCAGAGGGAATAAAACCTTCCCGGATGCGTCTCCCCTCTTCAGTTCGGATCGGGATGTTTTGCAAGTTAGGATCGCTCGAAGAGAGCCTTCCTGTCGCTGTGACCGCTTGATTAAAGCTACTATGAATTCTTCCCGTCTCCGGATGCATGAGCTTTGGCAAGGCGTCGGTGTAGGTCCCTTTTAACTTTGAGAGCGAGCGATATTCAAGGATTTTCGCGGCAATCTCGTGCTCTTCAGCCAGAGTGTTCAACACCTCAACATCGGTTGACCAACCAGTCTTGGTCTTTTTACCCTTCGGTAAACCGAGCCTTTCAAAAAGGACTTCTCCAAGCTGCTTTGGCGAACCGATATTAAAAGAGCTGCCAGCCAAGGCATGAATATCGCCCTCGAGGACAGCCAGCTTTTTCTCCATATCCGCTGAGAGACCATTGAGAAAGGCTGCATCGATACGAATACCGTCCTGCTCCATCTTGACCAGAATCGGCAGCAAGGCCATTTCAACATCATCAAAAAGCCCCTGTTGCTCTTCTGCAGCAACCATCGGCAAAAGTTTATCGTAGAGGCGCAAGGTGATATCAGCGTCTTCTGCTGCATAGGGTGTTGCCCTTTCAACCTCAACCTCATCAAAAGGGACCTTATTCTTACCGCGACCGGCAACGTCACTATAGCTGATAGTGCGATAATCAAGCAGTTCAGAAGCAAGACTGTCCATGCCGTGAGACTGCGCTGCTGAATTGGCAAGATAGCTGGCCAGCATCGTATCGAAGAGGGGTGGTTTGACTTCAACACCAACCCGCCCCATCACCAGAATATCGTACTTAAGATTTTGGCCTATTTTCAACTGTTGTGAAGAAGCTAGCAACGGAGCCACTGCGGCAAGGACTTTCTCAACAGGCAATTGTTCTGGCACACCAAGATAACGGTGACTGATGGGTACATACCAGGCTTCACCAGGAGTCACAGCAAAAGACATTCCGACCAGATCTGCACGTAAAGGGTCTAGCCCTGTTGTCTCGGTATCAAAAGCAAAACGTTCAGAACCCTTCAGAGCTGTCACCATGTCAGCAAGGTCATCCTCACTCAAAACCGCTTTGTAACTTGCTTCACTAGAGCTGGCTCGTGAATCGACTGAAAACTCCTGTAAAAGTTTAGGAAACTCACATTCTTTGAAGAGCTCAGTTAAGGCCTCGCGATTCGGCTCTGTGATCTTAAAGGCATTGTCATCAACATCCAGATCCAGATCATCGATCAAGGTCACCAGTTGTTTTGACAATCGAGCCTGTTCAGCATAATTTTCCAGATTCTCCCGACGTTTACCTTTAAGTTGATCGAGACTGGCCAGAACCGTTTCAATATCACCAAATTCGTCGATCAGCGCCTTTGCGGTCTTTTCTCCGATTCCCGGAACCCCCGGGACATTGTCCGCGCTATCGCCAGCCAGAGCCTGAACCTCGACAACTTTATCAGCCCCACCAAAGCGTTCGAAAACCTCTGCAGGACCGGACACTTTGTCTTTCATTGTGTCGAGCAGACAGACACGATCACTGACGATCTGCATCAAGTCTTTATCGCCGGTCACAACCGTCACCTGCATTCCCTTGGCAGCAAATTTAGCGGCAAGAGTAGCGATAATATCATCTGCTTCGTAACCTGCCTTCTCTATTCCAGGCATGTTAAATGCCTCAACCACTCTCTTTATGTACGGAATTTGCGGCACCAGATCTTCAGGCATAGCAGACCGATTTGCTTTGTATTCAGGATATATGTCTTTGCGGAAGGTTGGCCCCTTGCTGTCAAAGATGACAGCTAATTGATCAGGCTTTGACTCACGCACCACCTTAAGAAGCATATTGGTAAAGCCATAAATAGCGTTGGTCGCCATCCCCTGCGAGTTGGAGAGATGCCTAATTGCATAATAAGCACGATAGATATAACTGGAACCATCGATCAGAAAAAGCCGCTGGGGCTGGTTGGACATAGGGTGGGTCTCCTCTAAAGGGTTTTACATCATGACAATCAGATCATTCTTTTGGCAACGGGTTGTTTACCAGACATTATTTCACAAGACAAAGATGAGGCAAAGAAGAAGAAAACTCAACAACTTCAGGAGGCCAGAGAGAAAAGGACCAAACAAAGCTCTTTCTAATGGCGCTGAGGTTGACAATACACCATGAAATGATTAGCTTTTCATGACTGGTTTACCCCCTGACGACTTTCACTGAGGAGCTTCCTGCATGTCTGATAAAGACCAACTTGATGAACCTATATCCGATTTCGTAATCGATCATGAAAAATTAACCGGGATTATTGAGGATCACGTCAACGAAGGAGAGTTGGTCGTAGCCTCCGAGATTCTCCCAACCGGCCTACCGATTATCCCATTACGACCACGCCCGGCGTTTCCAGGCATCATGATCCCATTGGTTCTAAACGGTAAATCTCAGGTCGCCGCTCTGCATCAGGCCATGGAGCATCAGGTCCAGACCATCGGATTGGTTATGGTTCGTGATCTCGATGAGGAAGACACGATCGAAAACCTGCATCAGGTTGGCGTTGCGGCCAAGATTGTCAAAGTTCTACACACAGAAAAAAATTCAGCGCACATTCTGGTTAACAGCCTCGAACGTTTCACAATTGAAGATATCCACGAAAACGGCACCTCCCTCTATGCCCGTGTAGAATATCATTTCGCTGCAGAGTTGTCGGGGAATCCGGAACTGCGGGCATATTCGATGGCGATACTTTCTACATTGAAGGAGTTGGTTCAGATCAACCCGCTTTACAGCGAAGAGATCAAGTTATTTCTCAATCGTTCAAGCCTTGACGACCCTGGCCGCTTAGCTGATTTTGCAGCAAATCTGACCAGTGCGGACGGACAGGAGCTACAAGAGATTCTTGCCGCCATTGATGTGCGAAAGCGTATCGACAAAGTTCTGGTTGTCTTGAAAAAAGAACTCGAAGTCTCACGCCTTCAAACCAAAATTTCCAAACAAATTGAAGAAAAAATCTCTGCCCAGCAGCGTGATTTCTTTCTCCGTGAACAGCTTAAAGCAATCAAACATGAGCTGGGTCTGGAAAAAGAAGGCAAAGACACAGAGATCGAAAAATTTCAGAAACGACTTAAAGAACTGACATTAAATGAAGAAGCGCAGCGCGCCGTTGAAGAGGAGATGGAGAAGCTCCAACTTATCGAACCTTCTTCTCCTGAATATAATGTCAGTCGAAGTTATCTTGATTGGTTGACCATCCTCCCATGGGGTGTGCACAGCAAAGACTCATACAATATCGGTAAAGCCAGAAAGGTTCTCAACAGAGATCATTACGGCCTTAATGATGTGAAAGAACGGATTCTCGAGTTCATTGCCGTCGGCAAGATGAAAGGTGACATTTCCGGATCAATCCTCTGCCTTGTGGGACCTCCGGGAGTAGGAAAAACATCCATAGGACACAGCATCGCTGACGCTTTGGGACGTGAGTTTTTCCGTTTTTCTCTAGGCGGCATGCGCGACGAAGCAGAGATCAAAGGACACCGTCGCACCTACATCGGAGCCATGCCAGGAAAAGTCATTCAGGCCATGAAGACCGTAGGGACTTCTAACCCGGTCATCATGCTCGATGAGATCGACAAGATCGGCGCCTCCTTTCAAGGCGACCCGGCCTCGGCTTTGCTCGAAGTTCTTGACCCCGAGCAGAATGGCAGCTTTCGTGATCACTACATGGACGTCCCTTTTGATCTTTCCAACGTGCTTTTTATTGCCACGGCAAATCAACTGGATACGATACCTAGACCTTTGCTTGATCGTATGGAGATGATTCGTCTCTCAGGCTACATCCTTGAAGAGAAGCTGGAAATTGCCAAGCGCTACCTGATACCCAAAGCCTTAAAAAGCCATGGTCTTGATCGCACACATGTCTCCATTCAGAAGACAGCACTCAAGCAGATAATCGATGGATACGCCCGTGAAGCAGGGGTTCGTAACCTGGAGAAACAAATTAAAAAGATCATGCGACGAGCAGCGATGGCTTTCGCTGAAGAAGAGGACTTGAAGAAAGTGACCATAACCAAAAAAGATCTGGAGAGTTACCTTGAAAAACCAGTCTTTACCGCTGACGAGATTTTTGAAGGTGTTCCTGGCGTAGTGACCGGCCTGGCCTGGACCAGCCTCGGTGGGGCCACCCTGCAGATTGAAGCAACAGCGATGCGAGCAAAGGCGAAAGGCTTCAAACAAACCGGCCAATTGGGCAAGGTTATGGTGGAAAGTTCAGAAATTGCTTATTCCTACATCATGGCTCACATCGATGACTTTAATGCAGACGCTAACTATTTTGACGAACATTTTATCCATTTGCACGTTCCGGCGGGAGCGACCCCAAAAGACGGGCCATCAGCTGGCGTCACCATGGCGACAGCCCTGGTCTCAATGCTCACAGGTAAATTGGTCAAAAAGAAACTTGGCATGACAGGTGAGTTAACCCTTACCGGCCGTGTTCTTCCAATTGGCGGCCTTAAGGAAAAAGCCATTGCAGCCAGAAGAACCGGGCTCAAAATACTTGTTTTCCCGGAGGACAACCGTAAAGATTTTGACGATTTACCCGATTACCTCAAAGAAGGGCTCGAAGTCCATTTCGTCAAAACATTCCAAGACGTATTCAATATCGTTTTTTAACTCATTGCTCAGTGTTAAGGATCAAACAAAAGGGGCCCCATCATCAAGGGCCCCTTAGCTTTTTTGTGCTTTGCCAATCGTGTTATTAACGCGGATCATTTGATCGGTAATTGAATGCGGAAGCAACTCCCTTTGTCAGGTTGGCTCTGAACAGAGATACTTCCCCTCAACGCCTTGACAATGCCATACGACACAGATAGTCCGAGGCCGGTACCACTTGCCTTCGTGGTAAAGAACGGGTTAAAGATTTTCTCTTTAAGATCCTCTGCGATTCCAGGCCCACTGTCTTCAAACCGAATCTCTACATGGCTTCCTTCTATTCTGCTTACTATCTTCAGACGGCCCTGACCGTTCATCGCTTGCAGAGCATTGACGATAATATTCGTAAAAACTTGCCTTAATCTCTCGCTATCGCCTTGGATAAGTGGAACCTCACTCCTGAGGTCCATCTCAACAGCCACGTCCTGCAATGGCTCGTGGTGACGGATCTGGGCCATAACTTCTTCGATGATCTTGTTGACCAGAACCGGTTCCATGTTGATTGTCTGTTCACGGGCGAATGCCAGCATGTTGTGGGTAATTCTTGAAACGCGTTCGGTCTGTTTGAGAACCTCCTCCGCTTCTTCACGAGCGGGATGATCTGCTTGTAATTGAGCAAGCAAAAGCTCTACATTGCCTCGAATAATAGCTGTGGGATTGTTGATTTCATGCGCAACGCCCGAGGCAAGCTCACCGATAGCTGCCAACTTTTCATTTCGGAGCAAATCTTGTTGAACACGCATAAGTTCGAGGCTTTTGGCTTCAAGCTCAGCTGTGCGTTCTACAACCTTGCGTTCAAGGCTACGATTGAGAAGATTAAGCTCCTCTTCGTTGCTCTGTAGTGCATCAGTCATCGATTTAAAGCTCTCGGTCAAATGACCAATTTCGTCATCGCCGCCCTCCGGAAGAGAAACGTCTCGTTCACCATCAGCAAGCCGTCTGGCAGACTCCTCCAGCTCCACTATCGGTTGCGCAATCCGCTTAGAAAGATGATGAGCAACCAGATAACCAATACTGCAGCCAAGGGCTAAAAGACCGAGCAGGAGGAGTGAGGCTCTTTGCTTAAGACCCGAGAAGGGAGCCTCAAGAAGCCCAACATAAAGGGCTCCAATCGGTCGCCCTAGAGAATCACGAATCGGTTCATATGCTGTCAGGTACCACTCGTCAACAACCTGCGCCCTGGCAAGCCAGGTTTCGCCTTTTTCCAGGACCGCTTTGGCAACCTCATCTGAGACAGAGGTGCCTATGGCTCGAGTACCGTTTTTGAGAAGTATGGTTGTCGCAACTCGTGTTCGGCCGAGAAAGACAGTGGCACTCCCACCACCGTCAGAACCGTAAATAATGTCCCTGATACGGTCAACCATGGCCAGGTTATTATTGAGTAACACGCCACCATAGAGACAGCCTGTCACGTCACCATCCCGAGAGACGATAGGAGTTGTGCTAAGCAGAAGTAGCCCTCTGTTCTCTTCAGCGTCCTGACCACTATCAGGATGTATGAGAATATGTGCTTTTCTAGCCAGTTCAGAACTTTCACGTAACAATTCACTCGCTTCGAAGAGGACAGTTCCTGAGAAGGGTTCGCCCGAAAGAGCATTTTTAACAAAAGAGGGTTTTGAAAGAAGTGGAGACGTCGCAGCGTCTCTTGCAGAGCTCAAGGAACGACCATTAATATCAACAAGGCTTAGGAAATCGAGCCCTTCACGGTCGCGCACCTGCCTTAACTCATCAATAATTGCTGTCCCGCTCCCCTGCCTCAGTGCATCGGTAACAGCATGGCTATATGCAGTGAAGCGAACAACATCATCAATGCGACTTTGCTCGTTTGCGAACACCTCATGGGCAGCATTGAGATCATTACGTATCTGTTGCTGGGCTTTTTCTACGACCCAGGCATTAATCATCCAGGCAGCAGAAATGGCAACAAGAAGCAGAATGAACATCAGGGGCGTAAGCGCCGCAAGAGTCATCTTCCAGCGCAAAGGGAATGCCCTGAAAGAGAATCGGTTCATTAATGCAACTCCCCTGTTTCAGGTGTAAGGCTGTATTCTTTGATTTTTCGATCAAGAGTTTTTCGAGTGATTCCGAGCAGGATAGATGCCTGGCTCTTGTTCCAATCGGTATGTCTCAAGGCGCGTATGACCTGTAACCGCTCGGCCTTACGCAAACTCATAGGAGGGAATTCTGACTCAGACTGATCGGTAAGCTCCTCTTTCTCAACCTTGTTTTCGAGTGCAAAGGGCAACTCTGCCGAAGTGATGCAATCAGAAAGGGTAAGGATGGCTCCACGCTCAACAACATTTTGTAACTCACGCACGTTTCCCGGCCAGCGATATCCTTGCATCAACGTCAAGGCTTCAGGGGAAAAGCCCTTTATCTGGCGGGACAACCGGGCCGACACTTCGTCAAGAAAATGCTGAGCAAGAGGTTCGACATCTTCCGGTCGCATGCGTAGAGGCGGCAACTCCAAAGCAATGACGTTAAGTCGATAAAAGAGGTCTTCACGAAAACGTCCCGCGATAACTTCTTTCCCCAAGTCTTTGTTCGTGGCGGCCACAAAGCGGACATCCACTTTTTTAGGACGAGTTGCTCCAACAGGAATCAGCTCTCCTTCCTGCAAGACTCGAAGTAGTTTTGCCTGCAATGACAAGCTCAGGTCGCCTATTTCATCAAGGAAAAGGGTTCCTTCATCGGCTTCCTCGAGAAACCCTTTCTGATTTTGCAAGGCCCCGGTAAAGGACCCTTTCAGGTGGCCGAAGAGTTGACTCTCCAGCAAAGATTCAGAAAGAGCGGCACAGTTGATTGCCAGAAAGCGGCGGTCTGCTCGATCGCTGTAATCGTGCAGAGTGCTGGCGATCAACTCTTTACCGGTTCCACTTTCGCCACTTATCAAAACACTGCTGTCGGTGGCAGCAACCCGTAAAGCCAGGTCGTAAACCTGTTTAAAACGTTCACTCACGAATACAGGGGTTTTTGTTCCCGAACGTTTTTTCAATTCATTTTTCAGAGAAGCATTTTCTTCAAGAAGTTTTCTGCGCTCAAGACAATGATTCACTTGGGCGGCCAACTTCTCCTGCGGAAAGGGCTTTGCCAGATAATCGTGTGCGCCAATCTTCATCGCCTCAACAGCCGACTCAATCGTGCCGTGCCCGGTCATCATGACAACGGGTAGATCCGGACGTTTTTTGCGTAGTACGCGCAGAACTTCGATACCATCCATTCCGGGCATCTTCACATCGAGCAGGAGCATATCGCCTTCTTCAGGATTGTTCTCAATGAAATGCAAAAGGAGCGCAGGTACGGCAAAGACCTCTGGCAGGTACCCCCAGCTTGAGAGCATTTTGGCCAGATAGCGACGCATACCTTCTTCGTCATCACAGATCAGAATTCGATGTTGCATAGTGGGTTATAGTTTCCCTCGTGTTGAATTGATTCTATTGAAGCTTTTGATCTTAAAAGTAAACACAGGCTTTAACCGATCGACCATATAGTAAACATTATATGCGGTGCATGCCAATCTTAATCTGCATCATAAGAAGGCGGAAAAATCAAGAACGACTGTTGGCATATTATTCAGTCTGTAACGACAGATCTGAACGTCGGTGTGGTTTGAGTCGTTACGTCGGGTCGATTGTATACACCTGGGGAAAAATTACCCACATCAACTTTTGTTGATCTCTATGGTGGGGTATACAGCATTTTTAAAAACATGTTTGATTTAAGTTCGTTAGACACCCTCCCCTCTTTAATCCTTAGTTGGCACATCCGTTGCCTATAGATGTCCGACCATTGCGATGGGACGTTAAATAAAAGAGGAGAGATATTTCATGGATGTTTCAAGAAGGAATTTTCTAAAAGGCTCCGGCCTTGCCGCCGGAACCCTGGCTGTTACTGGAAAGTCGGCGCATGCAGATGTTGATACGCCTGAGCTGCGAACCAAAGGACTGCAAGTCAGCACAACGATCTGCCCCTACTGCGCAGTCGGTTGCGGCATGATCGTGCACACCAAGAATGGCAAGGTCGTTAATATTGAAGGTGACCCAGAACACCCGATTAATCAAGGAGCGCTCTGCTCCAAAGGCAGTGCACTCTTTCAAGTGGCCAACAATGAACGCCGCTTGACCAAAGTTCAGTATCGTGCGCCCAAGAGTGATAAGTGGGAAGAAAAATCGTGGGACTGGGCCATGGATCGAATGGCCAAGTTGATGAAAGAAACCCGTGATCGCAACTTTGTTAAAGAAGAAAAGATCAACGGTGAAATGTACACCGTCAACCGTAACGAAGGTATGGCGATGATCGGTGCGGCGGCACTCGATAACGAAGAATGTTACCTGCTCGGTAAGTTTGCCCGCGCTATGGGGGTTGGTTATTTAGAACACCAGGCCCGAATATGACACTCCGCAACGGTTGCCGGTCTGGCAGCCTCATTTGGTCGTGGAGCAATGACAAACCACTGGATCGACATCAAGCACGCTGATGTCATCATGTGTATCGGGTCCAACCCGGCAGAGAATCACCCTATTTCGTTCAAATATGTCGAAGAAGCGATGGACAAGGGTGCGCGCCTGATCTCTGTCGATCCTCGCTACACCCGGACTTCTTCCAAATCGGACACCTACGCCCAGTTGCGTCCTGGTACCGATATCGCCTTTATCGGTGGCATGATCAATTATGCGCTGAACAACAATCAGATCCATGAAGAGTACGTGGTGAACTACACCAACGCCGCCTTTCTGGTCAGCGAAGAGTTTGCCTTTAACGAAGGGCTGTTCTCCGGCTACGATTCCGACAGTTTCCGTTACGACAAGGACACCTGGGCCTACCAGATGGACGACAAAGGTATGCCGATGCGTGACAACAGCCTCGAGCATCCACGCAGTGTTTACCAGCTGATGAAGAAACACTACTCCCGCTACACCCCGGAGAAGGTTTGTGAAATCACCGGGACCGCGATCCAGGACTACATGGAGGTCGTCCGCACCTTCTGTGCCACCAGCAAGGCAGGCAAGGTCGCAACCATCATGTACGCCATGGGCACCACCCAACACACCCACGGCACCCAGAATGTGCGTTCCTACGCCATGCTGCAGCTGCTGCTCGGCAACATCGGCCTGGCCGGTGGTGGTATCAACGCGCTGCGTGGTGAGTCGAACGTTCAGGGCTCGACCGA
>CBDUFN010000044.1:0-15748 GCA_965366475.1 uncultured bacterium
CCCTTGACGAGCTCAATCTTAAAGTCGAGTCCGGTGACACGCTGGAGAAAAGGCAAGTCCTTACGGATCAGCTGTTCTTGTAGGTTGATAGTGTTGGTTGAGACGACCAGACGTTCACGATTGGCGAGAGTCCAGAGAATCGCTGGAACCAGATAGGCCAGGCTTTTCCCTGTTCCGGTTCCCGCTTCAACCAGGCTGATGCCGTGGTTGTTGAGGGCTTCGGTGACGGCAAATGCCATGCGCATCTGTTCTGGACGGTCTTCAAAACCTGAAAGGCCTTGGCAGATTTGGCCACCTGGGCCGAGGAGATCCGTAACCTGTTTAAATTCGACCGTTGCATTTTGCTGAGGCTTGAAGGCTTCGACGACGCGATAAACTTTATTGACCTGGTTGTTGACGATGTAGAAGCCAACGCCTAACGACCCGAGGTTGCCGGCTATTGCCAGATCGGGCTCAGAAGGTTCCAGATGACCGCTTGGGTGGTTGTGAATGATAACATCTCCAGGCCGACAAGCCTGAAGGATGGCGGGAACGGCTTCGCGATTACCACGAGCAAGGATCTCCACCTCAACGACCATCTGTTCTGAATCGGTGCGTCCAATGCAGAAAATCTCATTGCCGTCAGATTCGAGAATGTCCTGTCGAATTTTTTCCTGTGATTTTACCGAAAGAAATTTATCCATAAGTGAGAGGCATTATAGAGATGCCTGCTCATTGTGGAAAGACTTTCTCGAGGGATATCAATTAGACATCAACAAAATAGTTCTCACAGGCGTGGTCGATGCTCGATTTGTGAAGCTCCGGAGCCTCTTTGAAAAAGCGGGCAAGGTCTGTGACGTGAGCAACCAAATCCCGTGGGTGACAGGCGTTGAAAGGAATATTGTGCCTGCGATACCAATGTTCAATCAGGTGGTCGTAGACCTCTTGATTGAACTCGACACCATTCATTTCACAGACTCTTTCGAAGATCAGCTTGTATTCGGCTTCGCTTGGATGTTCAATTTTTATCTTATAGCGGATGCGGCGAAGGAATGCCTCGTCAACCAGGCTCTTGGGGTCAAGGTTGGTTGCAAAAATAACCAGTTGGTCAAAGGGTATCTCGAACTTCATCCCCGTGTGCATCGACATGAAATCTATTTGCCTGTCGAGATTAATGATCCAACGGTTGAGTAAACTTTGCGGATCCATCTGTTGACGGCCGAAGTCGTCAATAATAAAGAGTCCGTTGTTGGCTTTCATTTGCAGCGGTGCTTCATAAAATTTGGCAATCGCGTTGAACTCAAGATCAAGCATCCGTAAGGTCAATTCGCCACCTGCCATAACGATAGGGCGTTGAACCCTGACCCAACGTTGATCGATGCTTTCTGGCGCCGTGTCCTGGTCCGGGATGCTTTCCACCACGGTGTGGTTGACCGGATCAAAAACAGTAATGATTTGTCCACCGACGTAGAGGGCATGGGGCACAAAAACAGTTTCCGGTAAAACCTGGCCAATGGTTTCGGCAATGGTAGTTTTGCCATTGCCTGGAGGGCCATAGATAAACATCGGCGCGCCAGAGCTGATTGCAGGGCCGAGTCGGTTGATCATGTGGTCACTGATGACGATATGAGAAAATGCGGCCTGCACCACAACCTCATCAACGGTAATGTTCTGAATCGATTGGTTCTCGACCATCTCTTTGTAGTCTTCAAGAATAACAGGAGCCGGGCCAGCATACCGGCAGATTTCCATCAACTCGCCGCCGATCTTCTTGCCCGTTTCGGTAACGCTGAAGTTGAAAGAGGATTTAACAAATTGAGAGGCTCCGCGGACCTCTGCTAGTTTTTTGCGTCGCAGTAATGCGATAACTTCGTCAAGAATAGCTGTTGATAGTCCCATTCGTTCTGAAAGATCACTCAGACGGAATTCACCCATGGACATGATATGTTTGAGTGCAAGGTCAGCAATGAAATCCAGATCGAGACCTGTGTCCTCAATAGTTTCAGGAGCAGGAGGGGTTCGCTTGAAGAACGTGTCGAGCTGGTCTTCTGTAATGTAGCCGAGCGCCACCAGATTCTGGCCCAATCGTCCACCGTGCAGCCGTTGGCGATTGGTGGCTTCTCGAAGCTGCTCCCTTGTAACAATCTGCTCGTTGAGCATTTTCTGGCTGACTCGTCTGCTCATCATGAAATCTCTCCAGTGTCAGATTATTCTTTTTCGTCCAACTCTTCCTGCATGTGTTTGACAAAGTTCTTGGCTCGTCCTGATGGTGCAATAATTCCGTAAGCCATCGCTTCCTGAAGCTCTTCTTTTGTGGCCCCGGCATCCTTCGCGACCGCGAAGTGTTTGGTCAGTCAGTCGGGGCAATTGACGGCTACTGCACAGGCCACTCTGATTAATTCTCTGGTTCTGATGTCCAGGACTTCTTCGAATTCAAAGTCGAGGATTTTTTTACGTGTTTTCATAGCTTCAAACTCCGGCAAAAAAACGAGAACGAGTTATATTTATAGCAGGTTACGAGCATTCTGCACCTTCTGAGGGTTTGAGCTTTTAACTTTTTTGTCTCTGAGGATCGTGTTTTGGGTGGTTCTGATCAACAGATAATGGGAGTGGTTTTGTAATATTCCCAGAGCTATTCTTGAAATGGGGTTAGTGAGTCACTACATTGCGGTAGTCGATGAGGAGGAGGTTGCCTGGCAGCATCTATCTGCAACCTGCTCTAGCGTTCCGTAGGTAAGTTTTGTCTTTCAAGAGGTCTTTAGGAGAAAAAGTCATGGATATGAATCGAATGACACAGAAAACTCAGGAAGCCATTCAGGCTGCGCAGAGTTTTGCTACCCGTTTTGGTCACGTTGAGGTTGACGGTGAACACCTTCTCCTTGCGTTGTTTGAGCAGTCAGAAGGTTTGGTCCCCAGACTTGTTCAGCGACTTGATATCGATCCAAAGTCCGTGACCGAAGCTCTTCGCGCTGCAGTGAAACGATTGCCTTCGGTTTCTGGCCCGGGCGTTGAACCCGGCAAGGTTTATGTGACTCAGCGTTTCAACCGACTCATGGTGCAGGCCGAATCCGAAGCGAAACGGCTTAAAGATGATTATGTCAGTGTCGAACATCTCCTTTTGGCCTTTGCCGACGAGGGAGATAAAACCGAGGCGGGCAAGGTTTTGCGACAGTTCAATCTCAGTCGTGACAGGTTGTTGCAGGTGTTAACCACGGTGCGCGGTCATCAAAGAGTCACCAGCGCCGATCCTGAGGCAACTTACGAGGCACTGGAAAAGTATGGGCGTGATCTGGTCAGTGAAGTTCAGAAAGGCAAACTTGACCCGGTGATCGGCAGGGACAGTGAAATTCGCCGAGTGATTCGGATCCTTTCGCGTAAAACCAAAAATAATCCGGTTTTAATCGGTGAGCCAGGTGTTGGCAAGACCGCTATTGTGGAGGGCCTGGCTCAACGTATCGTCCGTGGAGACGTTCCGGAAGGGCTGAAAGATAAAACTGTCTTTTCTCTTGATATGGGGTCCTTGCTTGCAGGGGCCAAGTATCGCGGTGAATTCGAAGAACGCCTTAAGGCGGTTCTTAACGAGATTAGGCAGAGCGAAGGTCGGGTTCTGCTCTTTATCGATGAGTTGCATACCATTGTTGGGACAGGCAAGGCAGAGGGAGCGATTGATGCCGGGAATATGCTGAAACCAATGCTCGCTCGCGGTGAACTGCACTGCATCGGTGCAACGACAATTGATGAATATCGTCAGTATATTGAAAAGGATGCGGCGCTTGAGAGGCGTTTTCAACCGGTTCTTGTTGAACAGCCGACGGTTGAGGATACGATCAGCATTCTGCGGGGATTGAAGGAGCGTTTTGAGGTTCATCATGGCGTGCGGATTCAGGATAACTCACTGGTTGCAGCGGCGACTTTGAGCCAGCGCTATATTGCTGACCGGTTTTTGCCTGATAAAGCAATTGACCTGATCGATGAGGCTTGTGCGATGATTCGGACAGAGATCGATTCTTTGCCGGCCGAACTCGATGAAGTCACGCGACGGGTTATGCAGCTAGAGATTGAAGAAGCTGCTTTGAAGAAGGAGAAAGACAAGCCAAGCAAAATCCGGCTGGACCAGTTACGTAAGGAACTGGCTGACCTTCGTCATCAGGCTGACACCTTTACCGCGCAGTGGGAAACGGAAAAAGAGGGCATTAAAAAGGTCCAGTCTCTGCGCGAAGAAATCGAACAGGTTCGCCAACAGATTGAGGTTGCAGAACGTGATTACGATCTAAATCGCGCGGCCGAACTCAAGCATGGAAAACTTCCGGAATTGGAGCGGCGACTCCATGATGCTGACGTAGCGATTGACGCTGCCGATGAAGGCTCCAGGCTGCTTCGGGAAGAGGTGACCGATGATGAAATTGCCAGTATTGTTGCTCGTTGGACCGGAATCCCTGTTACGCGACTGGTTGAAGGTGAAAAAGAAAAGCTGCTTAAACTTGATCAGGTGCTGCACCAACGTGTGATTGGTCAGGATGAGGCGGTACAGCTTGTTGCTGATGCAGTGATCCGCGCTCGAGCCGGGATCAAGGATCCGAAACGACCGATTGGTTCCTTTATCTTCCTTGGCCCAACCGGGGTTGGTAAGACTGAGTTGGCCAGAACTTTGGCAGAGTCTCTCTTTGACAGTGAAGAGAACATAGTTCGGATCGACATGTCAGAATATATGGAAAAGCACGCGATCAGTCGGTTGATCGGTGCGCCTCCAGGATATGTTGGTTTTGAGGAAGGCGGTCAGCTGTCCGAAGCTGTCCGACGTCATCCTTACAGCGTGGTTCTTTTTGATGAAATCGAAAAGGCTCACCCCGATGTCTTTAACGTGTTGCTGCAGGTCCTTGATGACGGCCGCATTACTGATAGTCATGGACGCACTGTTGATTTTAAAAATACCGTGATCATCATGACCTCAAACGTTGGTTCACAGCACCTTCTCGAGGGAGTAACAGCAGAAGGAGAGATTATGGAGGGGGCTCGTGATGCGGTGATGCGCGAACTGCGCAGTGGCTTCCGTCCGGAGTTTCTCAATCGGGTTGATGATATTATTCTATTTAAACCGTTAACCTTGTCTGAAACAGAAGAGATTGTTGAATTGCAAGTAACAGAGTTAAGCCAGCGTCTCTCTGAGCGTGGTCTATCTCTGATCTTGACTCCTGAGGCGATCAGCTTTGTTGCACGCTCAGCTTATGATCCGGTCTATGGTGCGAGACCGCTTAAGAGATATTTGCAGCACCATTTGGAAACCAAAATAGGACGCGCAATTATTGCTGCTGAGGTTGCTGAGGGCGGTTGTGTCAAGGTGGACGAAAAGGATGGCGCGTTGGCCGTTAGCTATGTGTCCTCATAAATGTCTTGATAATTATGGACGCCATTTCTTTGTGTGATGGTACATTCTCTTGAAATAGTTGGTTTTTATTTAGATAATTGTTACTATGCTACGCTTGGAATCGTGAGGGGTTCACTTTCCGTTTGTTGAGGATGTATGGCAAAGCGTAAACGTTTTGGTGAAATTCTGGTCGAAGCTCGGGTTGTTGATAATCATCAACTAGAGCGCGCTCTGGAAAAACAAAAAGGAACGGGCCGTCGTCTTGGTCAGGTTCTGGAACAGATGGGCGTTGTTACCGAACGTGATATTGCGGCTGCTCTGGCTCGTCAATTTGGTTTCAAGACCGTGTCTAATATTGCCAAGGCAAGTTTCAGCGAAGAGTTGCTGAGTCTTTTCGATAGTGATATGACGTCCAACAGGATGTTGTTCCCGTTGAAAAAGGAAGGAACCACTCTCTTCCTGGCCATGGTTAATCCCCTCGATATAGAGACGATAGATAACCTGTCATTCAAGACCGGTTTGCGCATTGTGCCCTGTGTTACGACTCCTACAGAAATACAGTCTGCCGTCAATCGGCATTACCTGAAGATCGTTGAGCAAACTCACGAACCTGATGCCTGGTGGACTGTTTTGGTTGTTGATGATCAGGACCTGGTGCGATCCGCTGCGGTCGCCGCTTTGAAGAGGGAAGGCTACAATCTGCTTGAGGCGGCCAATGGCGCTGATGGCCTGTTAGTTACCCTGCAAGAGAAACCTCATCTGATTATTGCTGATACGGTTATGCCCCGCATGGATGGCTACGAAATGTTTCGCGCGATTCAGGCAAATCTTGATATCAAGCATATCCCTGTGATTGCTCTATCTTCAAAGTCGTCGGCAGAAGAAGAAGCCAAGTTGCTCGAGATGGGCTACTTGGATTTTATTGCCAAACCGATCAATCCGGTCCGTCTGGTGGCAAGAACCAAGCATGCTTTGCGGATTATTTACGGAAACAGTCCTCCTCCCCGTTAAACTTTGTTTCCCTGACCATTATAAAACCTTTCCGGCAAGCAGAAAATGCTTGCCTTTTTTATTGATATTTATATAATTGACTAAAATAGTCATATTTGACGGAAAGGAATTCATTATGCGAATTGATATTCTTTGTAAACCAGACGGCGGGCAACGAGGTGAACGTATCCTTGCCAACGTCCGTGAAGCTCTCCATGAGATGGATGTCCGAGCTGAAGTTCATCTCTTTTGCGACCGTCGCAAGATGGTTGATAATCGTATTTATGTTGCACCGGCCCTGCTGATCGACGATGTTGTTCGTATTGCTGGCCGGATTCCTGAGGTCAGCGAGATCAGATCCTTTATCGTTGAACGTCCTCGTTACGTCGAGCGCATGAGAGAAGTGGCTTGACGATACTTGCTCCAGATATAACTTCATCTAAAAGAGGCCCTACTTAACGGGGCCTCTTTTTTTGCGTTCTGTTCGTGTACTTTACATTTTGAGAGGGCTTGGGTAAGGTGCCTAATCTTTCAGATTAATCGCATGACGGAAATTTTTTTATGACAAAAGTTCTTATTGTTGATGATGTTGAGCTCTTCCTTGAATTGGAAAAATCATTTCTCGATGAGCTTGGTTACGATGTCCTTATGGCCCGATCAGGTGAAGAAGCCCTTGACCTGGTTGCGACTGAGGCTCCTGACTTGGTGCTGCTTGATATGTATATGGCCGGGATTGATGGTGATGAGGTCTGTCGCCGTCTCCGTGCCGAAGAGCAATGGCGGGATTTACCTGTCATTATGGTGACTGCTGCCGGCAAAGAAGAGCAGATCAAGCTTTGCCTGGAGTCAGGTTGTGATGATTATGTGACTAAGCCGATCAACAAGAACGTTTTGTTGGAAAAAGTCCAGCGTCAACTCGGTAAAATTCGTTCCAGAACGGCACCGCGTGTTCCTGTTTCGCTTAACGTGCAGATTCAGTCTGGTGACCGTAGTCTGGAGGCTTGTGCCAGAGACATCTCAAAAAATGGAATTTATGTTAAAAGCCGCAACACTCTTGAAGCGGGAGCTGCAGTAGAGCTTTGTCTGGTGCTCCCTGATGGTCGGAAAGTGGCTGTCCTTGGCAAGGTTAAGCGCGTTCAGCAGGGCTCTGAAGAGGGCATGGGCATCTATTTTGTTCATCCTGAGAGTGATGGTGTCAAGGCTTTACAGTCTCTGGTTACCTCTGACAAAGGTGTCACACCGGAAACTCCTGAGAAGGTGGCTGTTAATAAAGCTCAAGCTGAGCTTGCTGAGGAGAATCAGCGCTTATTGGCAAGAATCGGTGAGTTGGAAGATGAAAACCGCGATTTTGCCGATCAATTGATTGAAATTGAACAGGTGAACAATAACCTGACTAACCTTTATATCGCGTCGACCAAGTTACACTCAGAGCTCGATCATGATCGTGTTGTCACTATCATTAAGGAAGTCGTCATTAATTTCGTTGGTGCTGAGAAGTTTGCTTTGTTGATACATGATGAAGGAAGCTCAAGTCTTAATTACGAGACAGGGGAAGAGTTCAGTGCCGAAGATTTTCCGACACTCTCTGCAGCTGATGGTCTTTGGAAGGATGTTGTCGAGAACGGTGAAAGTTTTTACCAGGAAGGTCGCGTTGTAGATGGTTCCGATGACCCTGCTATACCACTTGCTGCGATACCTTTACGAATCAACGATCGGTCTATGGGGGTTCTAGCTATTTATCGACTCTTCGTACAGAAAGAAAGGTTCGAACAAGTCGACTATCAGCTCTTTTCCATGATGGCCGAGCATGCAGCGACCGCTCTGTTCTCTTCTTCTCTCTACGGTGCTTCTGAGCGTAAGCGTGAAACCTACAAGGGGCTTATGGATCTCTTGCTTAAATGATCGAAGCGTTTTGCGCCGGTTGCAGCAATCCTTCATAGACAGCAAATTGAACCAGCTCCTTGCCGGTGGCTACGGAGACACTTCCGGCGAAAATTTCTTTTGGACTGAGCTTGCTGTTACTCTCCTTCAGTAATTTCAACATCTCTTCGCTCAAGGATTCACAAAAAACCTCCTCCTCGCGGCGCATAAAGAGGGCAACAGAGCCGACAGGTCTGAAAAGACTGGCAAACTCGTCCAGTTGCATTTCTTCGACTTCCAGTAGATCCAGAATTTCATAAGCGAAGGGAACCAATCGACACTTGTCGGAACGGTGCAAGGGGGTTTCCCAAAAATCCGTATCTAAGAGTGTCTCGTCTACCGGTGGCAGGAGTTCCTCTCCAAGGAGTGTTTCTGCATAGTGGAAGTGATAGCAGAGCAGGTCGAGGAAAACGCTTACCAGGTGGCCTTGACCGGTGCTTTGAAGTTGATTGCAAAGGTATCCCTGCAACATTCGGTAGACATCGTCGGCTGCCCACTGTGTTGTTGTCATCAGGTCATCGAAGCTAATGTCAGGCTGCTGCAGAGCCCACTGCAGGAAGTCTTCAAAAAGCTCGCTTGGCTTGATCTGTAAGGCTTGCATAATGGCCGGGAAGAATGCGACGGCGCGGCCTGTGTTGTAAAAAAGATCGACGGCCGCAGATAGTTGGCGGCAGAGGTCCATCTCTTCCGCTGTCCAGTTTGAAGACGAAATCAACTCATAGGGTGGAGTCGCTTGTGCTTCGATCCCATAACGGTGCCGTTGCTTGGCCAGTTTGGTTCCCGGGAGAACCGCCAGGGGGAAAATGTGAAGGTGGTTTGGTGCAAAGCTAAGCACGGTATCGAGGCTGTCTTTGAAGCCAGCGTAATTGTCCTCAGGTAAGCCGTAAATGAGGTCAAATCCGTAGACGACTCCTTCTGCGGCAAGCAGGTGAATTTTCTCAGCGAGAATTTCAAGGTCGAGAGGTCTGTGAATTGCTTTGAGGACCTGTTCGTGAATCGATTGCAATCCCAGTTGCAAAGAGCAACTCAATCCACCGATCAAGCTGGCGGTCTGGCGATCAATGAAATCAGCCTTTGCTTCCAGGTGATAGTGAAGATGAGGAGCTTTTTCGTGTAACAGTTCCAGCAGTTCAATGCCGCGTTCTGGTGGATAGTTGAAGGTTGAATCAAGCACCCAGACCGTGGTCGATTAATTGCCCTAACCCCTGCATGGCCACGTGCGTCGAAGCAGTAATCGCAGGAGAAAGCGCAGCCTCTTGCAACCTCCCAAAGAACGCCACCACAGGATTCAGCGTTTAAAGTTCCGGTAAGCCATGGAGAGGGGGCTTTGTTGAGATCGTGGGGGCAGTGCGGAAAACCTGATAAGGGGGTGCCGTCAAGTATGCGAGTGACACCTGGCAAGGCGTCTTCATTACGATCTTCTTGTAAGGCTTCGATCAGGCCTGTAAGGGCTGCTTCTCCCTCACCGTGAATCAGTGCTGACCAGGGGGCGGCGGACAGCAAGCCTTCAGGATCACCGGTTGCTTCTGGTCCACCGGCAAGGAGGTATAGTTGTGGAGCTTGTTGATGAAGTTTTTGAGCAAGTTGGATAACGCGCTGGCGATTCCATACGTAAACCGGAAAGGCAATGATGTCAGGCTCGTCTTCCAGGATTGTGGAGAGGATCTCCTCATCTGTTTGATCTGGATAGGCATCGATCAGGATGCTGGAATGACACAGGGGTTCTGGTAACGCGGAGGCCAAACAGCCTGCGGCTAAAGAAATCGCCTGAGGGGAACGGCGAACATGGAAGGTGCAAAATGTAATTTTCATAAGAATGCCGTTGCTCTTTCAACTCTACCGGCCTGATTTCTTCACGTCAACTTAGTGGCCAGAGAAACTCAAATCATTATCTTTCGAGTCTAAAACTATTTCAGTTATGCCGGTGATGCTTTCTCGAGATCTTTGTCCGTTGTTTGAATACCGTGTTTGGAAAATATTTCAGCGAGCCCATCGTAGTTGTGCTTCAACTCAGCAAGGGTTCGTTGGTATCCGTGCTGCATAACCTGGGTTCGCGCTGAAATCGACATAGGCCCTTGAAAAAAAAGCAAAGACTCGTCAATACCAGGTTCGAAGAGTAGGATGTCGATATCGGGATGAGTCTGTCGGTAGAAGTCCAGAGCCAGAATCATTTTTTCGCGACCTTCTATTCGTTTCGCTTGTTCCCATGCGAAAAAAACACCAAGCTCATCGATCTTTGAACACTTCCCGTAGGAGAGCGAGGGCAGGCAGGTTAGTTGAGTATCGTTTCGAAAAGGGACTCTTGGGTTGACCAGGATGATCAGTTTGGCGCCATTTTCAATGGCGACGTCAATATGTGTGACTTTTCCCGTTGAACCATCTAGATAGGCGTTTTGATTGATCCTGTGTGGCTGAAAGAAAAATGGGATTGCGCTCGATGCGGTGATGGCCTGACAAATATGCAAATCTTGTCGTTCTGGCGTGCCGAAGATAACCCTTTCTCCTGAGTCAAGATCGTAGGCCGGGATGAACAATTCGCAAGACAATTGACTGAAATCATCACAGAGGCCTTCATCATGGAATGATTTGCAGAGGTAAGATTGCAGAGGTTCGAGAGAAAAAAGTCCCGATGGAAACTGCTCATGGATGAGGTGCGGAAGGTCACTGAAGCGGATTTCCCAGTTGTTCTTCCGGTAGTGTTGCAGCACACGCAGCAGATTAAAAGGAAGTCCGGCTAAAGAGCGCATGACTGCCCACCAGTCAAAGCGGTAAATATCACTCCTGCGCCAATTGAAAACGGTTCGCTCGTTACGGACAATGGTCTTGAAGAGTTTTCCCGGAGGGACGCGATTGGCGACCAGTGTTGCAATGACCGACCCCGCACTGATGCCAATGTAGGTGTCAAACCGACGGGTCGAGAAACCCGGAGAGAAAAGTCTATCGAGAGCAGCAAGGCAGCCGATTTCGTACGCAGCGCCCATGATGCCACCGCCGGCCAGAACCATAGCTGTTTTGCTGCGTTTTTCAGTCATGATATTAAACTCACCGTTTGGCACGTACCTTGATTTTTGGTTTCCCTGCTTCGGTCACCACGACAAAATCGACCTGCTTGTCTCCAAACCGCTTTTTGATGGCCTCCTGTTGTTTAGCCAGGAAGTTGGCCACCTGCTCTTTGTTTGGTGGCCTTAGCTCGCAACTCTGGTGGGCGTTGACAAGTTCCTCATAGAGGCTGTCTACAGGGTTTGCAGAAGAGTTGGTACTTGAAGCGCTCGTCGCCGGTGGTTTCTCGTTTGCGTGTCGCTGGATTCGCGAGACGTGGCGTTCATAACGTCCTTCATCAATCAGGCGTTGAATACGATCCCAGTAACCGCAGTAACTGTTGAAGCGGCTGGTAATGCTTTGTAACTTATAACGCAGGTCCGTTTGGGGAATGTAATGGGTGATCATCTTGCGCATGCGCAAGGTAAACTTCTGCCGAGGCTGCTCAGGTGCGCGCTTTTCCGTGCCGAGAAAATACTGCTCATGTGCAATCTCCAGCGACTTAAGGTCTTGCTCCAGTTGGTTTAACAGCGCTGTAATTTGTTCGCGACTCCCCATCTTTTTCCCTCATCTTCTTCGGTGAATTTGCATTTTAATATACTGGAGCCAGTGTCGGAAGGTAAAGAGAAACCTGAAATGACTGTAAAGTGCTCTTTGTCGTGCAAATACTGTGAATTTAGCGTCGTCTCAGCTTGACCTTTCCAATGCATTTCGAAATAATGTCTAGTTCCGATAATGGAGGGAAAATAATGTCAAAAAAACTAGCTGCTGTAATCCTGGCTGCAGGCCAGGGGACCCGGATGAAATCAGACTTACCCAAAGTCCTTCATCCTGTCGCCGGACGGGCCATGTTGAGCCATGTCGTCAAAACGGCAAGAGCTCTTGAGGCTGCACCGATTGTTCCGGTTATAGGCCATGGCGCCGATCTGGTTAGAACATCTCTTGAGGATGAAAAATTGACTTTTGCTCTGCAGGAAGAGCAATTAGGTACTGGTCATGCCTTACAGTGTGCAGAATCTTCACTCAAAGGCTTTTCTGGAGATCTGCTTCTTCTCTGTGGTGATGTACCTTTGTTGAGAGACGTGACCCTGAGAGCGCTCTTGTCTCATCATCGTGAAACCTCTGCCAGTGTCACTATCTTAACGGCTCAAATGCCAGATCCCACAGGTTACGGCCGAATCATTCGCGGCTCCAATGGTGTTGAACGGATTGTTGAAGAGAAGGACGCGTCCGACGAGGAGCGTCAAGTCGATGAGATCAATACCGGCATTTATATCTTCCGCTGCCCTGAGGCCTTTGAATTCTTGCGAGGCCTCGATAACAGCAATGCCCAAGGTGAATACTACCTCACTGATATCGTTGCTGCTGCTCGAGTCGCCGAAGAACGGGTTGAAGCCCTGCTGGTTGAAAATGCAGAAGAAGCCATGGGAATTAATGATCGGGTGCAATTGTCTGAAGCCGATGCAATTATGCGGTTAAGAATTAATGAAGTCCATCAGCGTGCTGGCGTGACGTTGGTCGATCCCTCTGCAACGTATATCGAACCGGATGTGCTCATCGGTTCTGAGACTCTGATCCATCCTGGCGTTCATCTCCGAGGGCAAACTACGATAGGATCTGGTTGTGTGATCGAACCTGGTGTTGTTGTTACCGATTGTACGATCGCTGATCGTGTTCACTTGAAGCCTGGTTCTGTGTTGAGTGAGTCTTCCCTTGGGAACGATTGCGCCGTGGGACCAATGGCACACCTGAGACCTGGAACCGTTCTGACCGGCAACAATAAGATCGGTAATTTTGTCGAAACCAAAAAAGCTGTCCTTGGTGAGAAATCACAGGCGAGCCACTTGACTTATATTGGCGATGCAACGCTTGGTAAAAATGTCAACATCGGTTGTGGCACCATCACCTGCAATTACGATGGCGTCAACAAACATCAAACGACCATTGAGGATGATGTTTTTGTTGGCAGCGACACTCAATTTGTTGCGCCCGTTACAATTGGTCGTGGAAGTCTGATTGGTGCCGGTTCGACAATTACCAAGGATGTTCCTGCCGATGCCTTGGCTATCACGCGCAGCGAACAGAAGAATATCGCCGGTTGGGCCATTCGCAATCGGCAGAAATTGCAGAAAAACAAGAAATAACCAATTTTTAAATGAACTCAACTCTTTAAATTAAGTAGAGGTTTATATGTGTGGCATCGTTGGCTATATCGGTCCCCAGGAAGCAACGCCCATCGTTCTTGATGGTCTGAGAAAACTTGAATATCGTGGCTATGACTCCGCTGGGATCGCAACCATCAATCAGGGGAAAATCAATATCTGTCGTGCCGAAGGTAAATTGATCAACCTTGAAAACAACCTGCGTGATAAGCCTTTAGTAGGGCAACCGGGGATTGGTCATACTCGCTGGGCAACCCACGGTCGACCTTCTGAAATTAATGCCCATCCTCATTATGCCGGTGGTTTCGTGGTGGTGCACAACGGTATCATCGAAAACTATCTTGATCTCAAAACCCGTTTGCGTGGTCAGGGTCATAATTTCAATTCAGAAACGGATACGGAAATTATTGCTCACCTGATAGAGCAACATTACAAAGAGTGTGGTGACTTTGAATCTGCCGTGCGTAATGCTCTTGGTGACGTGCGTGGAGCTTATGCGGTAGCGATCCTTTGTGAGCACGAACCGGACACGCTGATCGCAGCCAAGCAAGGGTCTCCTCTGGTTGTTGGTCAAGGTCAAGGGGAGTTCTTTGTCGCTTCTGATATCCCGGCGATGCTCGCTCATACCCGCGAGATGATTTTTCTTGAAGATGGTGAGTTGGTGGTTTTTACCGCGGAGAAGATGTTGATTTCCACGTTGGACGGTACTCTCGTTGAAAAAACACCAAAGACGATCACCTGGAGTCCGGTCATGGCTGAGAAAGACGGCTACCGGCACTTTATGCTCAAGGAAATCTACGAACAACCCCGGGCGATTGCTGACACGATTGCCGGTAGAATTCGTGAGGATCATGGCGAAGTATTCCTCGAGGATCTCAACCTCGACGATGAGACTCTGAACGGCCTTGATCGGATTTATATTGTTGCCTGTGGCACCTCATGGCATGCGGCTCTCGTGGGTAAGTTCCTGATTGAAAAACATGCGCGAATTCCCGTTGAAGTTGATATTGCCAGCGAGTTTCGTTATCGCGACCCGTTGGTCAATGAGCGGACCCTGACCCTGTTGATCAGTCAGAGTGGAGAGACAGCGGATACGCTGGCTGCTCTGCGTGAGGCTCACGGTAAAGCTGGAAAGGTTCTGGCGATCTGCAATGTGGTTGAGTCGTCGATTGCCCGTGAGAGCGATGGTGTTATCTACACTCATGCCGGCCCGGAAATCGGTGTCGCATCGACCAAGGCGTTTACGACACAATTGGTTGCACTTTATCTCTTTACCCTTCATCTTGGCCGTGTTCGTGGAACTATGGATAAAGAGCTCATTCGACACATGCTAAACGAACTGGTGAGCCTGCCGCGTAAGATTGAAGAATGTCTCGAGCTGAATGAGAGCATAGAGAAAGCGGCCCAAGGGCTTATGCATGTTCATGACTTTCTCTACCTCGGTCGTGGCAACCAGTATCCGATCGCTCTGGAAGGGGCACTTAAGCTTAAGGAGATTTCCTATATTCATGCGGAAGGTTATCCGGCCGGTGAAATGAAGCATGGTCCCATTGCTTTGATTGATGAACAGCTCCCGGTGGTTGTGATTGCACCACACAATGAGACCTTTGAAAAGGTTGCGGCCAATATGGAAGAAGTTCAAGCGCGAGGTGGACGTGTCGTGGCGATTACTGATCAAGCCGCCACTGGTTTGGCGGACAAGGCTGAAACTGTTCTCGTCGTGCCACAGACCGTCGATGATTTGATGCCGGTACTGACGTCAATTCCACTGCAGTTGTTGTCTTATCACATTGCTGTTCTTAAAGGGACTGATGTTGATCAGCCGCGTAACCTTGCTAAAAGCGTCACAGTGGAGTAGCAGTTGATTTTCAAAAACCAATTTTTCGAACGCTTACGCGTCGTGTTGAATTCGCTGCAGCGTTCTTTCCGTATCAGTGAAAATACCTTCCTGATAATCCTGGCCGTTATCATTGGTCTCCTTGGTGGTCTGGGTAATTACGCTTTTCGTAAAACGATTGAATTCGTTCATTGGGGGATTTTTGAACAGAGTGAACATCTGTTTGGTTACTCCATGGAAGAATGGAGTTTCACCCGACTGGCTGTTGTGCTCTGTCCGGTTGTCGGCGGGTTGTTGGTTGTTCCCCTCTGGTACTGGTTTGGAAAAGACCTTAAGGGTGGGTTCTCCGGGTTTCTTGAGAAGGTCAATCTGCGTGGAGCCAAGCTCCAACTGAGACCGATCTTCACCCGTGGATTCGGTTCTGCGATCACGATTGGTGCTGGGGGCTCTGCAGGT
>CBDUFN010000045.1:0-15394 GCA_965366475.1 uncultured bacterium
GAGAAGGAGATTCAGTTTTGAGGACATGGCGGTCATTTCGTCGTAAAGAGCCGGGTTGTTAACCAGCAAGCCAAGGGTGCCCTCTCCTTCGTCAATCTTGGTAACAATTCGTTCAAGACGCTTTACGGCCTCTGCTAGCGGATCTTTACTCTTATCGATCAGATCTCCCAGAGGTCTCAAAACACGATCCTGATTTCGATCTATGTTCGTTAACAATTCATCCACATTGGTTGAACTCTCGGTTCTCACGACACTTCCTGCTGGAAGTAAAGGACTCTCTGTTGAGCCAAAATCGAGCCCAAGAAAAACACCGCCAAGCAAGTTGGTTTGACGTATTTGTGCCAGAGTATCTTCGCGGACACTGTCTTTCCGATTAACAAAAAAATCAACGCGGACGTGTTCATCTTCGAGACTGATTTTTTCGACCTTACCAACATCGACGCCGGAAATTCTTACCGGGTCACCAACTTTAAGGCCGATAGAAGAGTTAAAATGAGCAAGGTATGAATACTGGTCTTCAAAAGGACGCCAATCCTCTACAAGCTCAATCATCACTGCCAGTAAAATCAGTGCTGCGAGAAAAAACAGACCGACTTTCTGCTCGATTGACATTGCCATACTAATCCCCTTCTCCTTGAATACCTTTGGTCGTTGTATAAATAAAATTACGTACTAATGGATTCTGACTTTTCTTGATTTCATCGGGTGTACCGAGGGCCACGACCTCACCATCATGCATCATTGCCACACGGTCCGAAAGATAGAGGGCAAAATTCAAGTCATGGCTGACAATAATGGTGGTGAGGTTGACCTTCTCTTTTAACGACATAATGACCCGTGCTAGTTCATCTGAGGTCACTGGATCCAATTCCGCAGTCGGTTCATCATAAAGAATCAGATCTGGGTTCATAGCCAGAGAGCGAGCGATAGCAACTCGTTTCTTCATACCGCCTGAAAGTTCTGACGTTCTAAATTCTTCCTTGCCATCAAGCCCAACCAACCGAAGCTTCTCTCCGATGATCCGTTTAATTCTGACCTCGCCACAGATTCTTTTTTCACGCAGCCAAAGGCCAACATTCTCGCCAACAGTCAATGAGTTGAAAAGTGCAGATGACTGAAAAACCATACTGTAACGAAAGTCACTGGCTTCGCTGATAGGATCCTTCACAGTCACATCATGTCCGTTGATGAGAATACTTCCACTATCAGCGTCCATCAATTTAACAATATGCTTGAGTAAAAGGCTTTTTCCCGTTCCTGAAGGGCCTATAATCGAAAAAGTTTCGCCGGGAAGAATCTTTAGATTAATGTTTTTCAGGACATGATTCTTACCAAAAGACTTGTTCAGATTGGTAATCTCTATACTGACCCCTTTTGAACCTTCATAGCCAATCTGACAGGTATCACCATCCATGATGGAGGGAGTAAAACCATGAGCAAGCTTAGTCCAGAGTGTACCCAATGGTTTCAAGGGGTTCAGAGAGTTTCCGTTTTTAGATGTTTTATTCGAAGGCGCCAAAATGGAGTCCTTAAAGCATGAACCGGGTTAAGAGATAATTGGCAACCATTATCAACAGGAAAGAAAGGACAACAGACTGTGTTGTCGACTCTCCAATCCCTCGAGCACCGCCACTTGTTTTAAAACCGATATAACAGCCGACATGCGCAATAATGCCACCGAAGACCATGGCCTTCAGAAGACCTTTAAATATTTCCTTATAAGTCAGCGCTCGAATCATATTGTCGTAATAGACACTGAAGGGAACATCGATTCTAGGGTTTACCTCGGCAACAATTCCGCCGCCAAAGATTCCAACAACAACAGCAAAAGTAACGAGTGCAGGCACTGCGAAGAGACAGGCGATAAGTCTTGGCATGGCAAGATAGCGTACCGGGCTAATCTCCAGCGTTTTTAGTGCATCAATTTCCTCATAGACTTTCATGGCTCCGATCTCTGCAGCAATAGCAGAACCAATTCGACCTGCAACCAACAGACTGGTCATGACCGGACCAAGCTCCTTAACCATAGAGACACCAACGATGGCACCGATGGCCTCCTGGGTGCCATAACGGGCCAGCTCTGTGCCTGTTTGCACAGAAAGAACCATCCCGACAAAAAGAGCAACCAGCATAGCAATAGGCAGAGTTCCAACGCCAATCAAGTTCATTTGACGAAAGATACTCGTCAAATTACGTGGAGCTTCCTTAAAGTAATAAACCGTCTCGCAAAGAAGCACCAGCATCTCGCCGAGACCTTGGGCAACACTAAGGAGTTTGCTTCCTATGGTATTAAAAAGACGCATAAAGTGTTTTCTTACTTCTCATCAGAGCTTGAAGTGCCCCAATGATATCCCCAAGGCAGATAAAAAAGATTAAGTTTCTTTCCATCACTGTTGCGTTGATAACTTATTAGCCCTTTCAAAAAACGTACATTCATTTCTTGAACAGACTCCTTACGATATTCTATAAAAGGAAACAACTCCCAAGCTTGACGTTCACCTTGTTTTTCACTCCAATAGAGATTCCAAAGCACGCTGATAACACGATTGCCCTGCTGATCCCATTTTTGTTGATAAACACGCCATAGAGGAGACCATAAACGCTCAATCGACTGGTTGCCTGGGAAGAAAGGCTCGAACAGAGACAGAGCATGTAGATGGCTCACACCATTTGAATGTTTGTAAGTCAAAATTGGCCAAAAATCGATTCGCCGTAGAGAATCACCCGTCTCCCACTTAATTTCTCTGACATCAGAATAAAGGAAAAAGAGAACACGATCACGGCGTCGCGTCAGCAATTCAGTGTTCATCTCTTCAATTTTATATAATGGCCAAAGATACCACCTCTGCCTCTTAACATCCATCGTTTCATCAGCAAAGAATGGCAGAATTTTCAGTCCATAATATCTTTCACCTTTGGTTACACGTACAAAAGGCCAGGGAGCATTCCAGGTTTCATAATCCTTGATTCGATTTTCAGTTTTTGAAAAAAAGGGCCAAAGTAAAGACAGAGAAGAGCTGTGAGGAGATTCACTCCTTACATAAAAGGGCCACACCGCCCTCAATTCCGAAGGGTTGTCAGTATTGAGACCGGTGGAATGAGAGAAAAAAAACGGCCAGAGAAAAAACTTCTTGTGATAAACACCCTCTTTGCGACTCGCACCATAAACAGGCCATATCTTGAAGCCAGACTCATCTTCTCCTGTCGTTTTCGAGAAAAAAGGCCAGATGACATTGTCTACTCGAGTAGAATTTCTTTCAAATCGACTATAAAGAGGAAAAAGAGTGAATGAGATTCGATCACGGCCAAACCAATCATAAAGGGTTCCATGAAAAGGGAAAAAGGCCAGATAACGCCCCTGATCTTCTTCACCATAAAAAAAGAAAGGAAACAAATAAGAGCGATTACGGCTGCCGGATTCACGATTACCAAAGTCGTAATTCAAAAGGTGCAAAAGATGAAACCGGGTTGAAGTTGCATCTTTTTTATGACCGAGAATGGGATACAGGACATCTGTTTGTGAAACGCCTTCATCGTCAACAGAACGATAAAAGAAAGGCCTCAAAGCATATTCTGTTTCAAAACCCTTGGTTTCATATTTAACAAGCGGGCCAAGCAAGTGCAGGCTTTGATAATCAGCAACATCTGAGGCGCGATAATCGGACAGAGGCCACAAAGTAGACAGAGTCGCATCAGACGCACAAGCGGCTGAAGCACACCACAAAATGGTGAGCATTAAAAGAAGTGAAGTGCCTTGTTTCATTTAAAAAACCGGAATCAAGAGAGACAGCAAAATAAGTTTGGAATCATAACACGTGGAAGATGACAGAACAACAACAAGAGCGGCTTTCAGGAAGTAGTTAAATGGGGACTTACTTACCTTCAGAATCCCCAGAAGAAGGTGCATTACGTTTTCTCATTTTAGTAATGAGGTTCATGATGCCATGAACAACACCAAGTATCAGAATGATAAAAACAACATCACCAAAACCAACATCATGCATAGCAACTCCACTTTTTTCCAAAAAAAGTCCACAATTAAATATGGACTTAAATGGAATCTATCAATTCACGAGCCTGTTCATGTTCAGGAGTAATTTCCAGGGCTTGGCTTAATGCATCAAACGCACCGCCTTGATCTTCCGTCTTAATACGGCACATGCCCAAAAGGCAGAAGAAATCAGCCGATTTGAGTTCAGAGAGAAAGTACTGATCCTCTTCTAAACGCTCAAGAATTTCTGTTGCCAAAGCATAATTTTTATCTGTATATAGCTGCATCGCTTGCCCAATGGATTCCAGATCATCCAATAACGGATGGCCTGGAAAGCCCACCTCTATACAAGTATCCAAACGAGCCTTGATGCGGGTCTTAACCGACTCATCACTTACCAAAGTCAGAATTTTCTGTAAACGAGACGTTGCTGTCGGATAATCTCCGAAAATGATATCAATTTCTGCAAGTAGATTAAGGGCAGCATAATCATCTGTTTTAAGTTTTAGCAGGTTTTGTCCAAAACGCATTGCATCAAGCAAATTCCGACGAACCTGATGCAACTCTGTGAAGATTAAAGCCTGGCGGTAAAACCCCTGTGCCAACTGCCAAAGCAAACCAGCATTGTTGGGCTCCAGGAGATGCAAGATTTTCATATAGGTCAATTTTCGAAAAGTGTACGCAGGATCAACCTCTTTTTTATCAAGCATAACCACATGAGCGGCCAGATCAGCTAGAAAATGAGAATACCCGTCACGAAGAAGTTCCGCATATTCTTTATTGTTCAGGCATTCAGGAAATTGTCGAAGGTAATCATAGACACCCTCTCCCACCGCGCTGTCATCAGGGAGAATGTCCTTAGACTCAAAGTCTTCCATCTTGGATTTTTTGATTGGAAGAGGAATTGACGGTAAAGGAAGAGCCTGCTGGTCAGCACCCACAAAAACTTCATGGCCTTCGGGCGGCAACCAGAAAACAAAGTGCTGAGGATCAAGATTATTTATATTGAGGTCTGTCAAAGTGTCGATCCTGTAAGAATATATTCATGCCTGCCAAGTGAGATAAATGAACGTAAGTATTACTAGAGTGGATGCCACAGGTCAATCTTGATTTCAACTGCAGACGTTAGAAATGCAAACAACATTTGCAGACTCAGACAAAAAACAAAAACCCCGCAACTCAAAAGAGTCACGGGGTTCCTGAATGGTACGCCCTAGGGGATTCGAACCCCTGTCGCCGCCGTGAAAGGGCGGTGTCCTAGACCAGGCTAGACGAAGAGCGCATATAAACTATGCTCTCACGGGGAAAATGTTCCCCTTGTGAAACTTTAATGACTGGTTCCCTGTGTATTTGGGAGATCAGAACTTATACTTTTAGATTAACGTTGTCAATATTTTTTTCGCCAGAAAAACACCTTATTCACTCCACCTTTGCCGATGACTCTACGAGGACCGATCAATGTGGTTATTTAGAGGGCAAAAAACAAAAAAGCCCTTGATAAATCAAGGGCTTAATATATGGCTGGGGCGACAGGGATCGAACCTGTGAATGCCGGAATCAAAATCCGGTGCCTTACCGCTTGGCGACGCCCCAATATATAATTTTTGTTAGGCCTCGGAAAATCCTCCAAAGAAGCTGCTTCATTAAAGAGCAAGTCAGTTCTTTATTGGTGTCAATATCAGCGACTTAACGTTCTGACAACGCCCGAGAACAGGAAGTGGTTTTTAACAAAAACACCAAATCGAGTCAAGCTTTATTCGCTATTTTAAAATGCACTATAATGATATTAACGAAGTGATGTCATCGCCTTTTTGATGCGGGCTAAAACAGCCTCTTTTCCAAGGACAGCAACGACATCATAAATACTGGGACTGACAGTACCACCAACAAGGGCAACACGTACTGTTGGCCCTATCTTTCCAAACTTAAGACCACTCTCTTCCATGACATTTTTAAACGCCACTTCAACCTCTTCGACACCGAAGGTTGACAAAGCCTCTAAATGTTTGACCGTCAATTCGAGAACCTCTTTTTTGTCTGCCGTCAAAAACTTGGCTGCGGCAGTCTCCTCATAAGTTTCTGGAGCCTCGAAATAAAAACGCGCACCGTCAGCCATTTCTACCATGGTTTTAGCTCGATCCTGCAAGGTCGAAACGACAGAAGACAACTCAGGGCCTGATGAGACATCAACGCCCTGCCCTTCGAGTATCTCTGCAACAAGGCCACCAAGACGAACGGGATCGCCAGTCTTAATATAATGTTCATTCAACCACAGAAGTTTTTCAGGATTAAACACTCCGGCCGAACGTCCGACGTTGTCCAGGCTAAACTTTTCAATCAAATTATCCATTGAAAAAATTTCTTCATCGCCAAACGACCAGCCAAGACGAACCAGGTAATTCACCATGGCTTCGGGAAGATACCCCTGTTCCCGATAAACCATCACAGACGTTGCGCCATGACGTTTTGACAAACGTTTTTTATCAGCGCCCAAGATCATCGGAACATGAGCAAACTCAGGGACATCATAACCGAGAGCCCGATACATCGGAATCTGCCGGACAGTGTTATTAACATGATCATCACCGCGGATAACCAGGTTGATTCCCATCTCAGCATCATCAATAACCACAACGAAGTTATAGGTAGGGTTTCCATCGGTACGTTGAATGATCAGATCATCGAGTTCGTCATTCTCCACTGAGATAGTACCCTTGATGCGATCAACAAATGCTGTAGCGCCATCACGCGGAGTTTTAAAGCGAATAACAAAAGGGGCATCAGGTTGGTCTGCACGCTCTCGACACGTTCCATCGTAACGCGGCTTGCCACCAGTTTTCATGGCTTCTTCACGTTTGGCAGTCAACTCCTCCGGCGTACAATAGCAACGATAAGCGAGGCCTTTCTCGAGTAAATAAGTTACTTTGCTTTTGTAAAGGTCATAACGTTCTGACTGATAGAAAGGGCCTTCGTCATAACTGAGGCCAAGCCAATCCATGGCTTGAAGGATGGCATCTACTGATTCCTGAGTGGAACGTTCGACATCCGTATCTTCAATCCGCAAAACGAATATGCCATTCTCTTTTTTAGCCAGAAGATAATTAAACAGAGCAGTTCTTGCTCCACCAATGTGAAGATAACCCGTTGGGCTGGGGGCAAAACGAACGCGCAAATCAGACATCAAAACACTCCAGAAAAGTTTTACAAAAGGAGACCATAAAAAGGTCTTCTGGGTTACTTTTACTAAGAAAACTAAAAAAGGTCACTTTCAATTAAGTGACCCGCTTTATACCGGAAATCATTCGGTGTGGCAAGGTTCAGGTAATTCTGACACCAGCATAACCAACACCGGCGGATTGATCACCAGTCACATCACCAGAGTTACCGTAAGCAACCAATTCCGCGGTGTTTGCACCAAGAGCACGAGCAGCCTGAAGCATAACGACCGTTGGGAGGACACCACACATAGAAATCTTATTCTCACAAACAGTCTCATAGAGACCGACAGGGTCCATAGCTAGAACTTTTTCAAGAGCCATAAAATCCTTCTCACGTGCAATCTCGCCTGATTCGTAATGAGTCATATCAGTGCTGGCGACGATAAGAGGTAAAGAGTTGGAGGAAAGACATGCGCGAGCCAAGCCATCACCCAACGCCAGAAGAGACTCCAGTGGCAAATGACTGATGCAGAGAGGAACAATGGACACCTGTTCCGAACAGTTCTGAATAAAGGGGACTTGCACTTCGAGAGAGTGTTCATAACGATGAGCAACGTCATCTTTAGCCGCCATTGGACACTCAGAGAGAATGCGTTCTGCAAGCCCACTAGAAATAGAGATGGTCCCCAAAGGGGTTTCCCAAAGGCCATCAGCATAAACGGCAGCAGGGTGGCCCTTTCCATGATGGTTGGGTCCCAGAATGATAACTTCACTTGGGATTTTAACGCTCGCAAAGGTACGACCTGCGATTGCGCCAGAATAGATATAACCGGCATGTGGCGACATAATGGCAAGCGCAGATTGCTCAGGTACTGAAGCAAGCATCATTGAGTTGACAGCGCTCAAAAGACCCGCTTTATCTCCAGGGTAGAATTGTCCAGCAACTACAGAAGTTCTTAACATAGGCTATCTCTCTACTGAGTATCATTATGAGAGCCAAGCGCGATAAATCATCCTCAGGCCCACAAGAACCAACAAACCGGCAAAGACTCTCAAGAGTTTATCATGAGCGGTTCGGCTGGCAATACGAACACCGATGCGAGCCATGCCTATTGTAAAGGGAGCCACAAGAGCAAAGACCAGAAAATTCACATAGCCAACAGAAAATGGCGGCAAAGACATAGCTCCCAAGCCATGAAACATATAGGAGAACGCACCGGATAAAGAGGAAATGACAATCAATGCACTCGAATTACCAACAGCAAGATGAATAGGAAAGCTAAGAGCAATCACCATCAATGGCACAGCAATGACTCCCCCACCGACACCGAAAAAAGCGCTAAAAACCCCACCTGCATAGCCAACGGCAACCAGAGGCCAACAAGAGACTGCATCCGCACGTTCCGGGGGTAGACGTGGTTGAAAAAGGAGTAATTGTACGGCGACAAAAATCTGCATGACGCCAAAGAGACCTTTAAGCCAGTCACCGCTGAGGAGTGATGCAAACCAGGCGCCACACAACGCACCGACGAAACCACCAAGGCAGAGACAACCAACCTGGCTCCACTCGACATTTCCACGTTTACGATGACCGAAAGTACTACTGAGAGCAGTTGGGACAATAATTGCCAAGCTCGTACCAAAGGCGGTATGAACCAATATTTCAGGAGCGAAATCGGCCGCAGAGAAAGCCCACAAAAAAAGAGGAACAAGAATAATTCCGCCACCAATGCCCAACAAACCAGCAAGAAAACCGGCCAGACTTCCAAGAACAATGAAAAGGATTATGGTAGCGATACTGAAGGATGCCATGAATTAGCCGAAATAAAAACAGGCCAGCCATATTATGGCTGACCTGTTAATAGTGGAGGCCCCGGCCAGATTCGAACTGGCGATGGAGATTTTGCAGACCTCTGCCTTACCACTTGGCGACGGGGCCATCGAAAAAAGAGTGTCTTGAATACCAAAGGGCACGAGATGTGTCAAGCTCAAAGTCCTCATTTCAAGAGATCATAATTCACTATTCAGTTTATTCAGAACAGAATCGATTTTACCTTGTAAACCATGACTACCTTGATCCCTGCGATCATCGATCTTAATAAGCGTCGACACACGCTCAGCTCCTTGACCAAAAGGAACTTCATGCATCTTCCGCAAGACCATGAAAATGTGATCAATATCGCCTTCGATGACTGTCCCCATCGGCGTTAACTGGTAAACCAGTCCAGACGCGGCAACAATTTCAACACACGCAGCTACGTAACGGGAAACACCCGTCGTCGTTGTTCCCAAGGGTGCGACACTAATTTCAACAACAGCCATAAAAAAATCCTTTCATAGAAACTTTTAAGATGAAGCTTACCTTAAAAATATGTCAAAACGTCTTAAACATGAAACTGTTTTCCTCTGGCAAGAAGAAAACAAAAAGATAAAGGCATACCTACAGAATAACAGAGAATTACTGTCGATGCCGGTCGTATTAAATCAACAAACCGACTATCGCACCAGTCATACATGTTGTCATTGTTCCACTTAAGATCGATTTGAAGCCAAGAGAAACAATCTCATCGCGTCTTTCCGGCACCATTGCCCCTAGACCACCAAGCATAATCCCCAAACTACCGAGGTTGGCAAAGCCACAAAGCGCGTAAGTCATGATAAGGCGACTTCTCTCACTCAAAACATCGGCGGAAAGACGCGTTAAATCAAGGTAAGCAACAAGTTCGTTGAGAACGGTTTTTGTTCCAAGTAAACCACCGGCAGCAGCCGCTTCATTCCATGGGATTCCCAAGGTCCAGACTATTGGAGCAAAAATCCATCCTAGAATTCGTTGCAGAGTGAGAGCAAATCCATCGACATGAGGAAAGATGCCAAGAAAGGCGTTGACCAAACCGACCAGAGCAATCAGAACAATCAACATTGCTACAATATTCAACAAAAGCTTCAATCCTTCAAGCGTTCCTTGAACAATTGCATCCATAGAACTTTTAGCTAAAAGGGGGGGAGCAATTTGCCCCGTAGTGTCTTCGCCACTATGAGGCACCATCAACAGAGCAATAGCTAAAGCAGCAGGGGCACTGATGAGCGATGCAGTCAGAATGTGGCCTAAGGCATCTGGAAGAACAGGTTGCAAGATTGATGCATACAAAATCAACACTGTCCCGGCAATGGTGCTCATACCACAAGTCATTACTGCAAAGAGCTCCCCTCGCGACATCTGTTTCAAATAGGGCCTTATCAACAAAGGTGATTCCACCATCCCGACAAACACATTGGCGGCAGCACTGATGCCTAGAGCGCCACCAACACCTAATGATCGTTCCAGGAGGATGCTACACCCCTTAACCACCCCAGGCAGGATACGCCAGTAAAAAAGCAAGGCAGAGATCGCACTAACAACAAGAACCAAAGGCAAAGCCCGAAAAGCGAGAATAAAGGCACTGCCAGGAAAAGGTTCCTCAAAAGGCAGAGGGGCACCACCAAGATATCCGAAAACAAGAGACGTTCCTGCCATGGTGGCTTCCTCAAGAGCAATAACCACTTGATTAAGCCAAACAAAGATCATTCTACTGGCAGGTACCTTAATAAGAACAACGGCGAGAACAACTTGAAGGAAGAGGCCTGTAACAACAGGGCGCCAATGAACCGCTTTACGATTTTCAGAGATTAACCACGCAATGAAAACAAGAAGAACCAGACCGATAAAACCTTGAAACTGTTCCACAGAAAACGACTCCTTAAAAAGACTCTACTGAGAAGTAAAGCTAATAAAAAAGGGGTCGGCCCATTCAGGCCGACCCCTTAAGGGTATGAATTCTACAAATAAAGCGATCTACTTGATAGGCAGATCATGAACATCGATA
Organism: uncultured bacterium; assembly: GCA_965366475.1. GTDB lineage: Bacteria > Desulfobacterota > Desulfuromonadia > Desulfuromonadales > BM103 > M0040. Next base: position 11,013 of record CBDUFN010000045.1, read on the forward strand.
TGACATGTCAGACAATTCGGGAACATTTCCAACTGTTTCTTGTTGTGCGGCTCCCCGTGGCACTCAGTGCAAACAGGGATTTTGCCATGTTCCTGATGACACATAACACAGGCGACCTGACCATGCTTGCTTGGGGTGCCTTTCCATTTGCCATAAACATCCTCGTGGCAAACGCTACAAGTCAAGGAGTTTGCATTCCGCGGCAAGTCAATCCGAAGAGGTGAATGAACACGCTCATGGCAAGTTGCACAATCTTGAACGGGTTGCTCAAGGTAATGACCGTCGTGGCATTCCATACAATTTGGGATATAGCCGTGCTTTTCGTGGTGACAACTCTGACAGCCCTGCTCTGTATGAGCGCTGGGGAACTGTTTCAGTTCTTGAGCAGGGCCATCGTGGCAATCAGCACAAGACTGTCCCAAACGATCCATTGCAGGAACTTTTAAAGGCGCATGAGGATTCTGATGACAACTGAGACAATCAATCTGTTTTGGCCCATGCTGTTGACCATGACAAGTCGCACAGAGTGGCATTAGGTCATCGTAGTTATCTTTACGTGGGTTATAGGCATGAATAACATCATGACATTCCTGACAAGCAAAACGATGCTTGCCACCTGCCGCCTTCAAATCAGAGAACTGACCGCTATGACATTGACCGCACTCAGCAGGAGAGAGCGGAGTCGGCACAACACTATAGAGAGCTGCGTCAACTGCAGGCAATTTGCGGTCTACAGCAGAAACAAACCCTGGCTGGATAAATCCAGCCAGGGTAACGACAGCGATCAAAGTAAATACGACTTTATAATTATTCATTAGTCTTCTTCACAAGGCTTACTTTGCAGGCCAATTATTCAAATCGTGAGCAACATGATGACACTCGCCACATTTCGGGAAACGCTCGTGCATACTAGCTGCGTGAGGCTCACCATGACAGTCTGCACATTGAGGCACAGTCTTGTGCTTGTCAGCATGACATGTTGCACAAGCAATCTGGCTATGCTTGGCAGGACTAACAGTCAGTGTTGCGAAGACTGTGTCATGACAAGAAGAGCAAAGCTGCGAAGAAGTGGTTGCAGGATAGTTTAGATCCAATGGTTTATGCGCTTGGTGACAGGTCGCACAGTCTGTCTGGACCATTGTTTCTGAGTGAGGCTCATGACAATCAACACAGCTTGGGATATTGCCATGTGTATCGGCATGGCAGAAGTTACACGCAAAGGTTTCGTGCTTACTTGGGCTTGCAGCCATTTGCTTGCTGGGACCAGAGTGACAGGAGACACAAACAACCTTGTGCTCGCCTTCCAGGTTCACATCAAGAGGTTGATGAGGATTATGACAACCAAGACAGTTCTCAACTTCATAGTGGCCACTGCCTTCATGACAATCACTACAGTTAGGAATGTTACTTGCTACGCTGGGACGATGGCCTTCATGACAAGCTTGGCAATCGATTTCAGTTTTGTGTGATGCGCCATTTGCATCAATTTGAGCAGGTTGCTCACTGTGACATTTTACACAGTCAGAAACGGAAAGAACGGCTTCTTCAGCCAGGGCAACAGACCCCATACATACAACAAATGCAAAGGCACAAGCTGCCACCAACAATTTCTTCATCTGATTCTTCAACATCAATTTTTCCTCCTCACAAAACAACCCTGAATATATTTAACCTACAAATTGAACATAATTGAATAAATGAACTGCTTTTTTAACGTTTTGAGGCGGCGAGTGTCAATAACAAAATGGGTATATTCAAATGATTGTAAAAGCTGCATATTTTAGACTTTCGAGTCTATTTGATGGTGACATTTTAGCTCTGAATTCCAATGTAGTTCATCACAACTTTTCCAATTTTTGACAAAATAAAAACCCCACGACTAATAAAAGTCGTGGGGCATTATTTTTATGGAGCGGGACACGAGATTCGAACTCGCGACTTCGACCTTGGCAAGGTCGCACTCTACCACTGAGTTAGTCCCGCAAAATTCAGCCCGTCAGTGACAACGGATGCACTTTATAGCAAAAGCTCTCTAAGCAAGTCAACCGAAAATTTAGGCATTTTGAAGATATATTTATCGAGCAAAGACACGAAAGAACTTTTGTAAGTAATCGAGCCCCGACCAAAGGGTTAAACCAAAGGCAATATAGAAGAAGAAAATACCGAAATTATGCATGTTTACGTGAAAGACACTCCACTCAAGACCAAAAAACCAATAGAAGTCATAATGCAACATCAAGCCGGGAATAGCGATCATCTGATAGATCGTTTTGTACTTACCCAGCTCACTGGCATCGATCACGATTCCCTCAGCTGAAGCAATTGAGCGTAATCCGGTAATAATCATCTCGCGCGCAAGGATCACAAAAACCGCCCAGGCAGGAACCCGATCCAGAGGAATCAGCATGATCAAGGCAGCCATAACAATCAGTTTGTCTGCAAGGGGATCGAGGAATTTACCAAGCACGGTCACTACGCCCCACTTGCGGGCCAACCAGCCATCAACAAAATCAGTTATTGCAGCCAAGCCAAAGACCGAGGCGGCCCACATCCCGGATATACGTGTATCAGAAAGAAGTAGAACAACCACAACCGGCACAGCAGCAACGCGAGCAAGAGTTAGCAAATTAGGTTAATTGAGCAAACCGGTACGCAGGTTCATAAAAGAGTATCCCCAGCTTGTCGATAATAATCAATGTAACGCTTAACCCTTTTAACGTAATTACGCGTTTCATCATAGGGAGGGATACCACCGTAGCGTTTTACTGTGGTGGGGCCTGAATTATAGGCAGCCAGCGCGAGCTCAACATCATCATTGAAGAGGTCAAGCATCCTGCGTAAGTATTGGCTACCTCCTCGAATGTTTTCATATGGATCGAAAGGATTATTCACATTTAGAGATTTTGCCGTTGCCGGGATAAGTTGCATCAAACCCTGAGCACCCTTACGAGAGACAACTCGTGGCTGATAATCACTTTCAACTTTGATAACCGCTTTAACCAAAGCCTCTTCCAGTTGGTAAGAATTAGCATGACGCTTGATAATGTCCAGATAAGAACGATTACCACTCGTCACCGGGACAACGTCCTTACGATACATATCCCAGCGTCCATGAGTTGGCGTATCAGTAAAATGCACCCGGCCACTGGCATCGACGTACCGATAAATGTCAGCATCGGCAAGCGAAACCACGGTCATTAGGGGCAAGACCCAGAAAAGCGCAATAAATATGTTACGTTTCGAAATCATCAAAGACAACCATCCTCATTAAATGTATATATGAAAAACCTCTGTATTTCAACAAGTTTAGGACTTGACAGCACTGTTACGCACTCAGATAATAAGATTTAGAAAAGTTACTTCGTAAAGCCTAAACTAACCATTGCAAACCACGGGCCACCTTCTTTATGAAAATTACATCTGACTTTCTTGTTGTCGGTAGCGGTATAGCCGGCCTTTGTTATGCTCTCTCGGTTGCAGAACGTGGTCAAGTTTCTCTGATCACAAAACGAGAGATAGAAACAACAGCGACCAGACTTGCACAAGGGGGCATCGCTGCAGTTGCAACCACAGAAGATTCATTTTCCCAGCACACTCAAGACACCATGGAAGCTGGGGCATGGCTCCCTGACGAAGACATTGTTCGAATGGTTGTTGAGAATGGACCAAATGCCATAAACGACCTCATAGAATGGGGTGTAAACTTCTCGCGAAAACAGGATCAATCCTATGACCTGACCAGAGAAGGCGGACACAGTCAGAGACGCATCTATCATTCCAAAGATGAAACCGGCAAAGAAATCGAACGTGCACTGGTTCAAGCGGTAAAAGAACACCCGAACATCACTATTTACGAACACCATGTCGCCGTTGATTTGATCACTGAAGCAAAGGTCACCAGAAGGCGTCTCAAACCAGATCGTTGTCTCGGCGTGTATGTCCTCAATCGGGAAACAGGAAAGGTTGGAACTTTCGGAGCGCCCATTACAGTTCTGGCAACAGGGGGCGCGGGAAAAGTCTATCTCTACACCTGCAATCCGGACATCGCGACAGGTGATGGCATTGCTATGGCCTATCGTGCCGGGGCAACTATTGCAAACATGGAATTTATGCAATTCCACCCCACCACTCTTTATCACCCACACGCTAAAAGCTTCTTGATTTCAGAAGCTGTCAGAGGTGAAGGAGCCATATTAAGAAGAAGCGACGGCACTCCCTTTATGGAGAGTTATCATCCCCTTAAAGACCTGGCGCCACGTGACATCGTAGCAAGAGCAATCGACCATGAAATGAAGATGCATGGTGATGATTGTGCCTTTCTCGATCTCACCCATATGGAAGCAGAGTTCATAAAGGATCGTTTCCCATATATTTACGAAACC
>CBDUFN010000046.1:0-15131 GCA_965366475.1 uncultured bacterium
GCAGAGGAACTACAGGTAGAATTCAGAGAGAGGATTTACAACGAAGTCGGGTAAATTCCATCTTTTGTTAACTGAGAAAGACTTACGGGTGCTACATTATTATATGTAGCACCCGTTTTTATGCTTTCCTGATGAGATGAGATCAGAGCTATAAACTATTTTATCTTTCTCAGGAAGTCTCTTTATTAGTCGATACCTATAAAAGCTCTGATGTTCACTGAAAACGATTACGTCGTAGAGGCAGTGTCGCAAAGACAGCTTTGTAATGCCCCTCATGCCAACGAAGGTTCGTCCCTGCAGAAATCAGTCTACGCCTTGTCATAAAGACTGTTATTCCCCACAGACAAGAGAAAAGCCAAACCCACACACTAAGTGTTCCTAGTTCAAAAGTAGTGGCAACCAAGAAAAGGAAAAAAGCTCCTACTAAATAAGGCAAAACAAACGCGACAAAAAATCCGAAGACAACTCCAAACAGGGGCAACAACACCAGATAAAGAACAAAAACGCCTGCAACCCACAAGACTGACTCTCCCATTGACACCTCCCTTTGCTTCTCTTGAGACAAAAAAAACCGAATTACCAAATAATTGGCAACCCGGCAGTCTTAATAATCAAGATCCGTGGCTTTCCGCACCTGCCTCACAACAGGATTGGCTTTGTCTAATGTTTATATACCACAACAATCTTAAAAATTTCTCACATTTACGAACAAAAGGAGTCGATCATTGAATAAAAGAAGAGGATGTGAAAAATAATACGGTGAAAAAAAGTGCTAAATATTTGAAAATACAATTGATACTTAAAAATTACTTTTTCAAAAAAAATTCATTTTATTTATCTTTAGACTCGCCTTTTGTATCTATATCAAAATTTTCAGGTGTTACAAGATCACCGAGGAACAAACTGCCATTATGGACGAAAAAACAATTCTTGAAGCCTGAGGCTAATTCTATGAGACGATCAGCATAATCTGGCTCATCACCTTCGTTAGGAGTCGCAAGTCCAAGGAGAACAGCATCAGCACCTGAACTTTCTCGATGCATGAGATCCACAATACTTTCATCACCAACCCGAACGGTCACTTCAACCTCTGCCTGAATTCGAATTTCAGGTATCAAATGCTCCAGATAACGCTCGGTCTGCCCTTTCATCAAGTCGTTGGAGGCGATACTTAATATACGTATGCTCGCATTACGCCAGTCGGGATTACGCGTAAGAAGATAAGAGAGCAATAGCAAAAGATCTCCATTACGCTTAAGACCTCCCCACCAAACGTGGATTTCCTTTATCTGTCCCTCTTGAAATGTTTTTAAAGGACTCAACTTACCGATAATAAAACTTTGATTCAAATGTTTTAAAGGCTTGATTACCTTAAGAAAACTCACCAGACGATCTCGGTCATCAGGCCAACCGACCATCACGGTATTACTCTCCATTCCTGCGATACCGTTTGATTGCGCGACAGCCAAGATTCCGCGGACAAGGTTCTGAACAATATTAACTTCACCAAAAGCAACAATTCTATTTTGTTTAAGAACAGCGTTGATCTGTTTCTGACGCGTTCTGACATCAACATCAAGATCGATAATGTCTCCGTGATAGAGTTCACAAATAGAGACAACTCCGCGATTTTCAGCAAACCAGGCACCAAATCGAGCCAGATCCAACCGCTTTTCTATATTACTGACAAAAACCAATACGTGTGGCCGCCAATTGCGAGCCGTCATCGGTCGATCATTGAGTTTTACGAGAGCCCATCGAATCAGGGCTTCATACAGGTCACGTCTAACATCTCCCCAGGAATTCTTACGCACATGCCTTTTAAGAATCAACCAGATAGAGAGTTCCACAGCCACAGCAAAAATCGTCGCCGGCCAATGAATCAGAAACATCACACCAAAGCAGCCAAGACCACCAATCAGACTCAATGACCAATGAATATTCAGAGTCGGTCGCCAAGAAGGATTACCAGAAAGATATTCCAAAGCAGCAACAAGGTTGACTGTGCCATAAACACTCAGGAAAAACATCGTAGCTACAGTTGCAACCGTATTGAGATCACCAAGGAACACGGCGAAAAGACTCAAAGCAAGTGTGATATACAGACCCACCTTTGGCTCTTCCCCTTCCCCACCAGCACCAACCAGCCAACCAGGTACTAATCGGTCTATAGAAAGGGCCTGTAAAGTTCTTGGGGCTCCTAACATCGACCCAACGGCTGACGAAAAGATTGCCCCCCATAATCCTGGGAGAATCAACCACGGGCCGAAGAGAGCAATACGATTCCAAATCAGGGCATCATCCTTCAGGCTCGAAGCGTCTGCACCAATAAAGAGCAAGACTGGAACTATCAGATAAACCAGCAACCCAACCAAGGTTGCTGAGACACTTCCTCTTGGGATTGAAAAACGCGGGTTAGCCAGGTCTCCTGAAAGACTTAAACCGGCCATAATTCCGGTAACAGCGGGGAAGAACACAGCAAAAACGATCCAAAATCCAGCCTGAGGAACTGATGAAAGAGCATCTTTAGGCGTAACAACAGTGTCACCCCATATTGCGCCAGAGGCCAGCGCCAGCAATGACAACCCGATTAAAACCATGACCGGAATTTGAATGCGTAAAGCAAAGGACGCTCCACGCGAGGAAAGGATGGCTACCAGAACAATAATTGCGAATGCAGCCGCAGAGACATGCAATTCAGGCCAAACAAAGGTTAATGACTCAGCCAAACCAAAAGCATAGAGAGTGACCGATAAAGCTTGAGAGATATAAAGGGGGAAACCGATAGCTCCACCAATTTCAAGGCCAAGGCTACGGGAGATCATATAGTATGCGCCACCGACACCTACGTGACTGTTCGTGGCAACAGCAGAAAGACTTAAGGACGTTAGTAAGGTAATCAGGTTTGCAAGGAGAACGATTAGAATGGTCTTGAACAAGCCCATTTGTCCGACAACCCAGCCGAAGCGCAGATACATGATAACGCCAAGAAGGGTTAAGATTGACGGTGTAAAAACGCCCAGGAAGGTACCGAGTTTACCTGAGGTGGAGCCCTGCCCATTGCGCAGGGACAGTTTCTCAGTTGGAGTAGCAATTGGCATGCAATGTTCTCCGTTTAAGGGTCCACCAATGATACCGAAACGAGAAAGAGTCTATTTAGAAAATCAAAGGGTGACAGTTTAAAGGTTTGCCACGCGACTCTTTTTCAACAGAAGGAAGAACGTCTTCACTCGGCCATAGGCCATTAATGATGGTATCAGCATATCCACGGGACAATCCGCACTCGATCATTGCCTGCCGAGTTGGCCCTGTCGGATAGCTTAAACGATGCCACTGTGCCTGAAGCATTCCATCTCTTGGTTCAAGCACCATATACCAGCCATCCACAGTGCCATCGTTAGCAGGTAAGCCAACAACACCGGTATTTAGCCAGGCTTTCCCATCAACAATCTCACCAAAAGGTATTCCAGAATGACCTGCGATCAATCCGTCAATATTCGGGTCGAGAAGACTCAACTCAATTGATTTTTCCTCAACCGGAGTCGACGCAAAGAAAAACCGATTAATACTTTCAACGCCACCATGGACAACAGAGAATCGGCGGTTTTCAAATTGAAAGGTGATCTCGCGGGGTAGCGACCCCATCCACAAACGGTTTTCATCGGAGATTTTGCTATCTGCAAACTGAAACCATTGCACTGACAAAGCTGAGCACACGCTGCCAACGTCGAAACCACAACCACAATCAAGAGCTCGTGTTGCAAGGGATTCTTCACAATTCCCCATCACAACGGGGATGCCCCACTCGCGAATCAGGTTCACAGTTTCCTCGGGCTCAGCACAATAAGCAACCAGATCACCCGTACAGATAACTCGTTCAGGGGGTATCAAACGCTCTTCTGCAACCGAGCGCAGCGCCAAGGTTGCAGAGAGGTTGCTATACGGACCTCCAAAAAGCAATATAGGGCCGGTCAATATACCGAGATCCACTGATTTCATAGAACTTCTTTTGGCTGTTCGGCTTTACCCGTAAGGCCACCAAGCCAGTAAGAAAGACAGCCCAAGCCGAGAATGGAAATACAAATATAAAGTAATTTTGTATATTTATGAATATCACCCAGTAGAGAGGAGTAACCACTTGATTCGGTAAAATAAAGGAGAGCCCCACTCAGAGCAAGGACGAAGGTGAAAAGGTAACTCCAGACAGGGATGTCTGTTCTTTTCCCCCAGAGAGAGAAGAAGACGACCGGGGCAAGATACATCGAAGCTGTACCACTCACTGCAACGGCACTAAAAAGGTCTTTATTACCCAGGAAAACAAGGACAAGGCCAAGGAGCATAAAACACGCCATAACCATTCGTCCGTTACGTAGGCTCATGCGCAAAACACCCATGTCTGAGGCCACCAACTTGGCAGAACTGGAGAGGGTGCTATCGAGCGTTGACATCGCTGAAATAATCAAACAACCACTAAAAACCAACATGGGCCATTCGCCAAAAAGTCGCAACAGTGAATCGTTCATCGATTCTCCACTGACAGCATTTGCTCCAGCCAGGACCCCCATACAACCAAATGTTAAGATGCAAAGAAAACTGATCCAACACGCATGGAAAAAACTACGCCGAGTCGTTTCTCGGTCGGCGAGAAAACCGCGATCCATCATGACCGGATCGTGCATCGGATAGCTCCAAATCTGGAGCAGTGCAACGAGCATAAGCACCGGCCCGGGTTGTGTCATTTCAAAAGGTTTTAACCAGAGGTCACTTAAAGCAACGCTATTGCTGTTAGCGACAAGAACAACCAGCATTCCTAAAGTCCCTAAGAAAAGGATCATCTGGAAAAGGTCTGTTCGCAATGACGCACGCAAACCACCGAGCATTGAATAAAAGAGAGTGACTCCGGCAAAAGCAAGAATGGTAAACGTATAGGCATTTGATCCGGCGGCACCGAATAGAATGCCGATGACCAGAAGATTTGCGAAAACCTCACTGATCAACCTGACCCCAATGACAAAATTGTAACAACTCGTCCCCCATCGACCAAAGCGTGCATCCAGAAAAGCCTGAACGCTATGGAAGCCATGTTCAAAACGCAGATGATCAACGATGCGGCCGCCGGTCATAAAGGAAAAGTAGTAAAAAGCGTAAGCAAGTGTTCCCCAGACACCATAGTAGAAGCCAAGAATCGCTGCATTCAGCAGAGAACGTGCAAAAATCCACGTAGTGACCTGTGAAAAGATCAGAGTCAGTAAGCCCGGCTGTTCACCCGTTGCACTGACGCCCCTGAAAAAAGAGCCGACAGTCTGAGCTTTAGGAGAAAGTAGAACCGAGCTGATAGCAACAAAGCCTGCCAATGCTGGCAAGACGTAATCCATAACAAAGCTCCTTGGGAAACATATTTACAGGGATAGGTATCAATGATTTCAAGTAGAGAATATTACTTGATTTAACAATAGTGGCAAGGGTTTAAACTAAATATATCATTAAAGATAAAAGAAAAGGGCGACCCACTGGGGCCGCCCTTTTCTTTTTGTCTGAATCAGAAGATCTGGATTAGATCTTCTCGACATTAGACGACTGTGGCCCTTTATCGCCTTCGGTTACATCAAAGCTTACACGATCACCTTCGCCGAGAGTTTTAAACCCTGAGCCTTGGATCTGGGAGAAATGAACAAAAACGTCAGGACCATTGTCCTGCTCGATAAATCCAAAACCCTTAGCTTCGTTGAACCACTTTACTGTACCTTCAGCCATCTTGTAACTCCTTCGCTCCCAAAAGGGAGGATTCTTGTGTGCATTTTCGACTGCTTAAAATAAAAAATCACCCAGCCTAAGTTAGGTCGTGAGTGTTTTGTTTCAAACTGACTACCGTTAATCTGTCTGTCGAGCAACGAAATAAATACACAAACTTATTTAGATAAAATTATCTATCACGCCAAGATTAAGAGAGTCAATCTATTTGTTTAATTTTTAAGCGATTTTCTTTCACGCGAGGGTATAAATATCAGCCGGATTTAACAGCAGAGAGCGAACCGTCATACCACGATAAAACTTTAACAACGACGCATTGACCGGCAAGAGAAGCTTCTCCCGAAACTTTGACTGGAAGGTAATTTCTACTGACTCCTTTGAGTGAGCCGTCCTGTTTCGCAGACTCAACGATAACTTCAAGTTCTTGCCCGATAAATTCTTCAGCAAAGGCTCTATGTTTCTCAGCAGCCAGAAAGCGCAACTTCTCAGCCCTGTCCCGACTGACTTTCCCTGAAACCTGATCAGGAAATTGTGCCGCGGGAGTTCCCGGACGTTTGCTATAGGGGAATACATGCAAATCAGTGATGGGCAAAGTGGCAACAAACTTAAAGGTGTTGTCAAACTCCTGTTCCGTTTCGCCAGGAAAACCGGTGATCACATCGAGGCTGATGGCTGCGGCAGGTAACTTTGCCCTGATTCTTTCCAGCAACCGCGCGAAGAATTCAGTGCTGTAGGTTCTCTCCATTCGTTGCAAAACGTTGTTGTCTCCAGCCTGCAACGGAATATGAAAGTGTGGGCAAACGACCTTAGAAGACGCCACGGTTTCCAGAAGCTCAGAGGTTAACTCATTCGGTTCAATTGAACCGAGACGTAACCGGTGAACAGCAGTTTCTTCCTCAATACGACGGACAAGATCGTTAAGCGTTAAGGGTTTTTTCAGATCTTTACCATAGCCCCCAATATGAATGCCGGTAAGTACAATCTCCTGATAGCCAGACTTGACCAAACCAGTTATCTGTTGCAGAACGTCACCAGGAGAGGCAGAACGGCTGGTGCCACGGGCATAGGGGATAATGCAATAGCTGCAAAAAGCATCGCAACCATTCTGGATCTGAACAAAGGCACGGTTACGACCGGCAAAAGAGGTTAGTGGCGGGAGACAAACGTTTTCGGCCTGTCGGATGTCAGAGACCTCAACGACAGTGGTCTCAGGAATGGACTTCAAATAATCGAGAAGCTTCTGCTTTTCTTCATTACCAATAACGAGACTCACCCCAGGCAGTTGCTGTAGGGCCTGCGGGTCAATTTGAGCATAACAACCAGTAACAACAACCCGACATGAGGCATTAAGGCGCCGAGCTCGACGAATCAGGTTTCGCGACTGTGCGTCAGTCGCGCTGGTAACAGTACAGGTGTTAACAATAACCAGGTCGGCACCGCTGTCAAAAGCAACAACCCGATAGCCGGCAGCCTGCAAAGATTCCTGCATTGAAGCAGATTCAAACTGATTGGTTTTACAACCCAAAGTTGCGAATGACACTGTTTGCACTGTCGGTGCGAGGGGCACAGGACATCTGACGTGAAGATCGTTACTATCAATAGAGGACATGTTCGTTTGTCACTTGCTTCATAAGTATAGAGAAAGGGGTCATGGATTAAAACTTGCCTTCATAACAGAGAGGTACTGAAACAGAAACATTGATTCTCTCTGCACCTTGTTTAGATTTCCACAACATGATTGCGGCAAGCTTTCCCTCGATTGGAGCCACTCGTCACTCGCTCCACGGGATTCATGACTCAATACAGCCACCGCCCAAGACTCGATCTCCATCGTAAAAGACAGCAGCCTGCCCGGGAGTTACACCACTCTGGGGCTCGTTGAAAACAACTCGCGCTGAGCCATCATCAAGGATCGTGATTAGAGATTGCACGTCATGGTGACGATAACGAATTCGGCAGCCAGCCTGCAAAGATTTAACAGGGGGATCAATCAACCAGTTAATATCCACAACATGACATTCTGTTGCAGAAAGATAGTCCTTTTCACCGACGATTACCTTACAATTTTCCGCATCGATTCCGACTACGTAGAGAGGTTGCGGCCACGAAAGACCAAGCCCTTTGCGCTGGCCGATCGTATAACGATACGTGCCGAGATGTTTACCTAGAACTTTACCACTAACATGCACGATATCACCATTCTTTGAACCGGAACCGCGCTGTTCCTCGAGGAAACGGACGTAATCACCGTCAGGAACAAAACAGATATCCTGGCTTTCGGCTTTCTCGGCAACGGTAAGCCCCAACCTGGTAGCATGACCTCGAACCTCTTCTTTTGTCATCCCCCCCAGAGGAAAACGCACGTACTGCATCTGTTCCCGCGTCAAGGTATATAAAAAGTAAGTTTGGTCCTTATTGCTGTCATGGCCTTTCCTTAAGGTCAGGCTTCCATCCTCTTCAAGAAGTTGAGCATAATGTCCAGTTACCAGGTAATCCGCTTCAAGTTCAAGAGCGCGTCGAAGCAGAATTTCAAACTTAAGGATCTGGTTACATATGACACAAGGATTGGGAGTCCGCCCATTGAAGTAATCATCACAAAAACGATCTATGACAGCAGCTTCAAATTGTTTCTCGAAATTAACTACGTAGAAAGGGATATCAAGAGATTCTGCAACACGTCGAGCATCGTAAACATCATCGAGAGAGCAACAGGAGCCAAAGCTTTCACCATGTTCATTGGTAAACTTTGAATAGTCCCATATCTGCATGGTCATACCGATCACCTCACAGCCTTGCTCTTTAAGCAAAGCTGCTGCGACCGACGAATCGACTCCGCCGCTCATAGCAACAACGACTCTTTTTCCAGATTCAATCATAGGGCAAAATCATCACAAAAAATTCAGTATAAAATCAGAGAGAGCGACTCCAGATCAGAGCCGCTCCCAAGTCTTATCTAAAGGATGAAGAAAGGCGTGTTAAGCATTCTCTTCTTTGTAGTTTTTTATAGCTTCATGCAAAGCGTCAGCAGCCAGATTGGAGCAATGCATTTTCTGTGCAGGGAGACCGTCAAGAGCTTCAGCGACAGCCTGATTACTTAGCTCGAGGGCTTCATCAATGGTTTTACCAATAGCCATCTCCGTCACCATGGACGAAGTTGCAATGGCAGCACCACAACCAAAAGTTTTAAACTTGACGTCCTGAATAATATTATCTTCAACCTTGAGGAATATTTTCATAATATCGCCGCAGGATGCGTTTCCAACTTCTCCGACTCCATTGGCATCTTCAATCTCACCGACATTACGAGGATTGGTGAAGTGGTCCATAACTTTATCTGTATACATATTTTTAACTCCTTCTATTAAGCAGATCTATATTTATTAAATTCTGCGTACCGTTTCACATGTTACGCAACCATCGGCAGTCTTTCCACAATTATACAATGGACTCATATCGCGAAGTCGCTGCACGGTCGCTGGCAAGACTTCCAGAACCTTGTCAATTTCTGCTTCTGTTGTTTCAGGACCGAGGCTGAAGCGCGTACTCGAATGAGCCAAAGTCACTTCAACGCACATTGCGCCCATAACATGAGAGGGCTCAAGTGACCCAGACGTACAAGCAGAACCAGATGAGGCGGCAATACCATACATGTCCATATTGAGAAGAAGTGACTCGCCTTCAATATAAGCAAAGCTGACATTCAAGGTATTGGGTAAGCGCTGATCACGATCGGGAGTTCCGTTCAATTTAATATCAGGAACCTGACTTAGAACGCCATCTTCAAGACGGTCTCGCAAGGCACGAACACGCTTATAATATCCATCGAGCTCAGCCACAGCCATTTCACAAGCCTTACCAAGGCCAACGATACCGGCAACATTCTGCGTTCCGGCCCGGCGGTTTCTCTCTTGATGGCCCCCATGCAGGAAATTTTTCATGCGTGTTCCACGGCGAATATAAATCGCGCCAACACCCTTGGGCGCCCCAATTTTATGACCAGAAATGACCAACAGGTCAAGATTGGCCTTCTGTACATCAACCGGAACCTTGCCGACAGCTTGAACTGCATCGGTATGGAAACGAATATTGTACTTTTTAGCAATCTTGCCAATCTCTTCGATCGGATAGATATTGCCGGTTTCATTGTTCGCCCACATCACGGAAATCAATATGGTCTTATCTGTAATCGCCTTTTCAAGATCAGCCAAATCAAGTTGGCCATCCTTACTTACTGGCAAATAAGTGACATCGTAACCTTCTTTTTCAAGAGCCTGACAGGTTTCAAGAACAGCAGGATGTTCTACAGAAGTCGTGATTATATGGTTACCTTTTGCCTTCAACGGCTCGAGGGAGCCTTTGATAGCCATATTGTCACCCTCACTACCACAGGAGACAAAAACGATCTCAGCTGGAGAAGCATTAATCAGAGTGGCAACTTGCTCGCGAGCTTTCTCAAGAGCACCCGACACCTGTCGCCCTGCCCAGTGGACACTGGATGGGTTGCCAAATTGTTCTTTATAAAAAGGCAGCATGACCTCTAAAACTTCAGGTCTTACTGGCGAAGTGGCGTTATAGTCCAAATAAATCTGGTTCAACTGTCGGTCCTCCATAAATCAATGATTTAGTTTATTCTTGGCCTCATCTGTGAGGTCAGCCAAAGTTATCGAAGATAGAAATTGTCGAATGCGTTCAGCCAGACCGTGCCAGACGTTATGAGTCACACATTGATCATCACAAGCGCAGCCGTTTTTCTGATCCATACAGGAAACCGGGACAAGGGACTCTTCAACGCTATCAATAATTTCATCTACCTGAATTTCTTGTGCAGGCCTTGCCAACAAATACCCACCACCTGGACCACGCACACTCGTGACAATCTTACCGCGGCGCAATTTAACAAAAAGTTGCTCCAAATACGTTAGAGAGATACTTTCTCTAAGAGATATATCGCGCAAAGAGACGGGTTCACCTTCAGAGTAGATATTCAGGTTAACCATAGCCCGCACAGCATATTGTGCTTTTGTAGACATACGCATTAGATTTTATGCCTCAACCTTATTCTTTTTTGGACGACTCGTAGAGGTGGCCTTAGTTTCGGGCTTGGTTTTAGCAGTGGAGGCCTTTGTCGTCGTTCTTTTCGGAGCAGCCTTAGCCTTAGGCTTCGATTCAGCCTTCTCTAAACGGGCGGTTAGGTCTTCAACCTTCTTTTCCAATGAACGAATCTGATCGAACAGACAGCTGATAGCTTTTGCCTCAGGATCTGGCATTTTGCCATGCTCCAGATCGGGACGTTCTTTTTCAACTTTAGGTTCCTGTTGCATAACAACGCGCCCAGGAATACCAACGACGGAAGCATTTTCCGGGACTTCCTTAACAACCACGGAATTAGAGCCAATCTTGGAATCTTTCCCAACAGTGAAAGGGCCAAGGACCTTAGCTCCAGAACCGATGACTACGTTATCTTCAACGGTGGGATGCCGCTTGACCTTGTCCCAAGTGACACCACCGAGTGTGACACCATGATACAAAGTAACGTTATTACCAATTTCTGCTGTTTCACCAATGACGACTCCCATGCCATGATCAATAAAAAACTTTTCACCGATCTGGGCACCAGGATGTATTTCTATACCTGTAAAAAAGCGTCCCAAATGGGAAGTAAATCGTCCAAAGAAGTAAAGCTCATGTGTCCAGAACCAGTGGGCCACGCGGTAAAACCAGACAGCGTGCAAGCCTGGATAGCAGAAAATGATTTCCATCACACTGCGAGCTGCAGGGTCTCTATCAAACACCGAATAGACGTCTTCACGAATCTTATCAAACACTTTGGTAGCTCCTCCAAATCCCACTTTCTGTAAAAATACCGGCACTACTACTGCCGGTCACGAGCATGGTTAACGGATAACATACCTGAGTAATACTGTCAATTATTTTTGAAGGAAAATTAGGGGTCTAACTGAGGTAAAACGAGATAACTAGAGAAACATCTGATAAGCTTTATTCGCGGTCTCTTCAACATATCGATAACCAAGGTTATCCAGAAAAGATTGCAACTGCACGTCTTGACCTGAAGGAATTTCCAAACCAACGAGCACGCGACCGAAATCACCACCCTGTGTGCGGTAATGAAAGAGGGAAATATTCCAATCGGCCCCCATAGCTGCAAGGAATCGCGCTGTAGCGCCAGGGCGTTCGGGGAACCAGAAACGAAAGAGACGCTCGCTACATGCGTTTTGAGAGCGACCGCCAACCATGTAGCGTACATGTGTTTTGGCCAACTCATTATCTGTTAAATCGACATTCTCGAAGCCATGAGAGCTCAACTGTTCACGGAAAGCCTGACGCTGCGCATCTCCATCAACGGCAATACCAACAAAGATATAAGCGGCATCACGACCCGAGAGGCGGTAGTTAAACTCAGTAATATTTCTTTCACCAACCACTTCTCGACAAAAACGAAACAACGACCCGGGTTCTTCAGGGATAGTGACAGCAAAGAGAGCTTCCTGCTTCTCACCAATCAAGGTTCTTTCAGCAACGTAGCGGAGCCGATCAAAGTTCATGTTAGCGCCGGAGTTGATAGCAACCAGGGTCTGGTCTTTAATATCACGGTCACGGACATACTTCTTAAGGCCTGCCAAAGCAAGAGCCCCGGCAGGCTCTACGATAGAACGTGTGGCCTGATATACGCTCTTTATGGAGCTGCAGATTTCATCAATGTCCACCCTGATAATTTCATCAACGTGTTGGCGGCAAAGATCAAAGGTCAATTTTCCAACTTCCCGAACCGCAACACCATCAGCAAAAATCCCAACAGAGTCGAGCTTAACGCGCCGACCAGCTGCAATCGACTGGGACATGGCGTCACTATCGACAGGCTCAACACCAATTACTTTCACCTCAGGGCAGAGAGCTTTAAGAAAAACAGCCATGCCAGCAAGCAAGCCGCCGCCACCTACGGGAATAAAGACGGCATCCATACGACCGGCACTTTGCCTCAGCAGCTCATTTGCAATAGTTCCCTGACCGGCAATGACCAGTTCATCATCAAAGGGAGGAATAAAGATCATCCCGGACTGGGCAACCAAAAGAGCACAATGATCAGCAGCTTCTGAATAATTATCTCCAAAGAGAACAACCTTGGCACCATAGGACTTAACAGCAGAGATCTTGATCGCAGGAGTTGTAACAGGCATCACAATCGTTGTCTTAAGGCCAAGCTTTTGACCAGAGAAAGCAACGCCTTGTGCATGGTTACCCGCAGAGGCAGTGATCACCCCCCTACTCCGTTCTTCCTCGCTTAGGTTGGCAATCCTGTTGTAGGCGCCACGCAACTTAAAGGAAAAAACCGGTTGAAGATCCTCCCGCTTAAGAAGCACACGGTTCTGCAACGCGTGTGAAAGTATCGCAGACTCGTCGAGCGGAGTCTCAATAGCGACTTCATACACCTTGGACGTGAGTATTTGTTTGATCATTTTCTGCATAAGTAAAGACTTTAGAAAGTAAACAATGGAGACTTATCAAACGATTTGAGGATTGAGAATAAGCTTAACGAACGTCGATTTCAAGGAAAAGGATTATTTCAACAAATACCTTTGTGATCTATCAAGAGATTCATTGCTTGAGATACTTATTAAGCAGTAGTTAATTATCGACAACTGTATACACTTTAGCTATACTGCCGACTCAGTTTCCGTGCGGGGTTACACGCTTCCCGCTGAATACATTTCATGCCGTTCTACAAGGAGAGAGATCATGCCGGAATTCACTTACCAGAACCCTTTACCTGTAGGGGCAGACGAGACCAAGTACTACAAGATCGAAGGATCCGAAAAGTACGTCAGCACTGTCGATTTCGATGGTGAAAAAGTTCTCAAAGTCGACCCCGAGGCGATCACTGTACTCGCCAATGCTGCAATGAAAGATGTATCCTTCCTGCTACGCAAAGAGCATAACAACCAAGTCGGTAAAATCCTGACTGATCCTGAAGCCTCACGTAATGACAAAGGTGTTGCCATGGCTTTTCTGCGCAACGCAATGGTTGCTGCCAAGTTTGAGCTGCCAACGTGTCAGGACACTGGAACGGCAACGGTCGTCGCCAAAAAGGGCCAACAGGTCTGGACTGGTGCCAACGACGCTGAGTTCATCTCTAAGGGCGTCTACAAAACCTACACTGAAGAGAACCTGCGCTACAGCCAAACCGTAGCACTCGATATGTACAAAGAGAAAAACACTGGCACAAACCTTCCTGCACAGATTGACATTTTTGCTACAGAAGGCGACTCTTACAAGTTCCTGTTCATGGCTAAAGGTGGTGGTTCTGCTAACAAAACCATGCTATTCCAAGAGACGAAAGCACTTCTAACCCCAGAGAAACTCTTTGATTATCTCGTTGCCAAAATGAAGACTCTTGGCACAGCGGCTTGTCCTCCATATCATCTCGCCTTTGTTATTGGTGGCACCTCTGCTGATGCTGTCATGAAAACAGTCAAGCTTGCGACAGCCAAAGAGCTTGATGGGCTACCGACCGAAGGCAATGATCATGGTCAGGCTTTCCGTGACATTGAGTTGGAAGAGAAACTGCAAAAAGCAGCTCAGGACCTTGGCATCGGTGCTCAGTTCGGTGGTAAATACTTCACCCATGACGTCCGCGTGATTCGCCTCCCACGCCATGGAGCGTCTTGCCCGCTAGGAATGGCTGTTTCTTGTTCGGCTGACCGAAACATCAAGGCAAAGATTACCAAGGATGGCCTCTTTGTCGAAGAGATGGACCGTGATCCAGGCCGCCTCCTGCCTGAACAGTACCGCATGGCAAAGCATGAGCATGGAACCAAGGTTAATCTTGATCAACCCATGGAAGCAATCCTTGCTGACCTGACCAAGCTCAAGTGTGGTGATGCACTGCTCCTCAACGGCACCATTGTTGTCGGCCGCGACATTGCCCACGCTAAATTCAAAGAAATTCTTGACAGTGGCAAGCCATTGCCAGATTACTTGAAAAAGCATCCAATCTACTATGCAGGCCCAGCCAAGACTCCGGAAGGTCGCCCTTCTGGCTCCTTCGGCCCGACAACAGCCGGCCGTATGGATAGCTACGTTGGATTGCTTCAGGAGAATGGCGGATCAATGGTTATGATTGCCAAAGGTAACCGTTCTCAACAAGTCACAGACGCATGCGACAAGTTCGGCGGTTTCTACCTTGGTTCCATCGGTGGCCCGGCAGCCCTTCTCGCTGATGAAAACATCACCAAGGTCGAATGTATCGATTTCCCTGAGCTTGGCATGGAAGCCGTATGGAAGATCGAAGTCCAGAACTTCCCTGCATATATTCTGGTTGATGATAAAGGGAACGATTTCTTCAAGCAGTTAGGTCTTTAGAA
>CBDUFN010000047.1:0-15052 GCA_965366475.1 uncultured bacterium
TGAAGAGGACCTCAAGGGCCTCGGGGTTAACGAGGGAAGCGTAGTCTATCAAAAGGCTCTACCCTGGACACTTATTAGCCGAACTCCTCGAGCAAGAAATGCCAAGCGCAGCGAGAGTTTTCTTTTGCTTCGTTTGCTTTGTCGCTACAAAGAAAATGAAGTTGCTGTCGGGCAAACCCGACGGTTTTATTCTTTTCTTAAAACTGCAAAACTTATTAAATGGCACAACAGTTTAAACTCTTCTGCGTTTAGATATTCCTGCAAGGCAAAAGAAAGAACCGGCGGTTTGCGTACCGCCAGACGCCATACTTATTGCCTGGCAGCAAAAGTATGCAAAAGTGCCAACTCCTTGCGGAGGGCAATTCCTTTGCCGATACTCTGAGACATTTATCACCCTGAATTGGACTTTGAAATAATTATCTGTTTTCCAGAACTCGGGCCTCTTTTGAGGCCCTTTTTGTTGTGTTGTCTCTTTAGTGTTCTGACTGGCTCAATTGAGTGAGTTATAAATCAAGTTTCACGACACTAGCGTAACACCCATGCAGAACTGCTCGAGCAAGAAATGCTTAGCGCAGCGCCAGCAATTTTCTGCATACTCTTTTGGGGCTTCAAAAGAGTATGGCGTCTAACGGGACGCAACCCGCGATCCTGTCTTTAGAAATTCCATTGCAACAGTTAAAATACATCAAAATACACGTCCAAAATCTCCAGTATTAACGAACAATCCAAACAACAAAACCTCCTTTACTTGTCACCACTCATGAAGTATATTTATTTCTGTTTAATTTCCACTCTTTACGCTAATGCCAAGACAAATTGTAACCATAGTTCATGTGACTTCTGCACATGATGCGAGCCGTATAATCACTCGCCACTGATATTGATATGAAGAGCTTATGAGTCTTGTTGGAAACTTAGAAGACCTGGGGTTGGGGGAAATCCTCCAGATTGTCAGCTTGAGCCGCAAGTCCGGTGTGCTGCAGTTGAACAGTCGTGACCGTGATGGTCGGGTGATTTTTCATGATGGTCAAGTCATTAGTGCCTCTGCATCAACGTTCCCCGAAAATCTCGGTGATCTGGTCATTCGCGCCGGTATGGCCGACTTGATTACACTCAAGAAAGCCCTTGTCATTCAGCAGGAAAGCAATGATGATCGTCGTATCGGTGATATTCTGGTCAGTGATTTTGATGTTGATCGCGACGCCATTGAAAAGGCTGTTCGTGAGCAGGTCGAAAAAGTTGTTTACAGCTTCTTCAGTTGGGATGAGGGGGCTTTCTCTTTTGAATTGGGCGACCCTGGTGAATTAGCGGCTACGACTCTTAACCCTCTGCAGTTTATGCTCGACAGTGGACTGAACCCACAGTGGTTAGCCATGGAAGGTAGCCGACTTCTTGATGAAAAGCGGCATCGTGGTGAAGATGTTGATGAACGTGGCGAATCTCTGGTTGACATCGATCAACTCTTGGCTGAAGTCAAGGGCGAATCTATTTCTCATCCCGACGATTTTGCTGTTGGAGCGTCTTCTTTATCAGACTCTCAGGAGCCGTCCCGTCGATTTATTGTTGTTGATGATGATCCGGGCACAGCAGAAAAAATTGCTTCTTTATTGCAGGAGCGTAAAGCCCAGGTTCATGTTTTTACTAATTACAACTCCTTTATTGAGGCCGTCGCTGGTGCTGATCCTCAATTAACCACACTGGTTATTGACCTCATCATGCCTCGTCGTGATGGTAGTGGTGTCCTTGGTGGACTGGAGTTACTTGAGGAAGTCCGAAATACCTACCCTGATTTTCAGGTGATGGTCATGTCAGACCATCCGAATCGCGAAGCTGAGAAGAGTGTCCGCGGCTTTGGTGTGCCGACTCTTTTTCCGAAGCCTAAGAAAGATGATGTTCTTGGCGAGCGTGGCAAAGAAGGCCTGATTACTCTGGTTGATGCGATTATTGCTCTTGGCGAGGCGTCAGAAAAAGAGCCTGAACGTGCCGATGGCCTATACAATATTGGCGCAGAATTGCTGAGAGAGATGGGCGAAGTCGCAACCGGTGCAACCGAGCCGATTTCGCATCAGTCTCCCGGATTACATCTCCTTCGGGGTATGTTGCAGGAGTTGAATAATCCTTCACTTGGTGGCGGAATTATCCTCTTGATTCTGCGCTTTGCCAGTGAATTGATGAATCGGGCCGTAATCTTGTTGGTGAAAGATTCTGAAATCGTTGGTTTAGGACAGTTTGGTATCGACCTTGATGGAGACTCTGCAGATGTGCGGGTTCGCAACACCCGAATTATCAAGGATGAGGACCATGTTTTTACTGAGGCGTTGCAATCTTTTGCACCATGCAGAAAAGCACCTCGGAAAACCGACTGGAATGACTATTTCTTCGGTCAATTAGGCGGCAAAGTTCCTGCCGAAGTCTTTGTTGGTCCTTTGATCAGTGAAGGGCGTGTTGTTGCTGTTCTTTATGGTGACAATCTTCCAGATGAAAAGCCAATTGGTGACACGGAATCTTTGGAGATATTTCTTTCGCAAGCCGGTCTTGCTATGGAAAAGGCCCTCCTTGAGCGCCGAATGATGAATAAGGGCTAGTGGTTAACGGTTGCGCCTTTTAAGGAGTTTGCTCCAGTGAGTAAGAAAATCCTGATAGCTGAAGATTCTTTGACCATGCGTTCGTTGATTGTTTCAACGATCGCTGCGATGGGAGATTACGACACTGTTGAAGCCGCGAATGGTTTTGAGGCTTTGCGCATACTGCCACGTGAGAAGGTTGATCTGATCATCACGGATATAAATATGCCTGATATTAATGGTCTTGAGCTCGTCAGCTTTATCCGCAACAACGATAGTTATAAGGAAACTCCTCTTTTTATTATTAGTACTGAAAGTAGTGAGCGCGATCGGGAAAAGGGTATGTCTCTCGGCGCAAACGCTTATCTTGTTAAACCCTTTGCTCCCGATCAGTTGCAACAACTGATCCGCGATTACCTGGGCTGAGGAGGACAACCTTGTCTGATTCAAGCTCTTCTCAAGCTCTTAAAGATTTCATCAGTGAAACTGAAGAAATCATCGGATCCCTCAACCTTGATCTGGTGAGATTGGCTGATTCTGTTGATACCGGAGACTGTGACCCTGATGTTCTCAACGGTATTTTCCGGGGAGCACATTCGATAAAGGGTCTGGCCGGTATGTTTGGCTTTGATGACCTCTCTCAACTCTCTCACGCCATGGAAAACCTGCTGGATGGCTTGCGCCTTGGCAAGGTTCCTTTTACTCAATATCTTGTTGATACCCTGTTTAGCTCTCTCGATGTTTTGATTAAGTTGATCGACGGAAAAAGCTCTGATGAAAATTTTACCGTCGATTTAGCTCCAATACTGAAGCAGGTTGATAAGGCTGCTGAGGGCGAGGTTCAGTCCGAGGCAGATCCTCTTGCCGGTTTGAATATTGATCAGGGCATTCTGAATGTGCTGACCGAATATGAAGAGCATCGACTCCTTGAAAATATTCGTAAAGGTCGACGAATCCATCTGTTGCGCATGGACTTTGATCTGGCCAGCTTTGATCAGGAACTTGCAGAAATAACACAGCAACTTAAGCAGAAGGGTGAGGTGGTCAGTACACTCCCCTCCGCCGGAGAGATTGGTGAGCGCATCGCTTTTCAAATTCTCTTTGGTAGCGATTACGCTATTGCTGATGTTGAATTACTCCTGAGTCGAGAAAATCTCGATATACTTACCTACGGTGATGTTCCCGTAGAAGAAGCCGAACCAGAGGGCTTTGTCATTGAGGATCCGTCCGTGGATACGGTTGTTGAACTGCAGGCCACGCTGCCGACAGCTGTTGAAGAGGCCGATGGCGGAAGTTCTCTGCGCTCAATCAGTCGTACCGTTCGCGTTGATATCGATAAGCTGGACCTCTTAATGAATATTGTTGGTGAGTTGGTCCTGTCTAAAAGCTCTATATCAAATATCAGCGATCGCATCAAAGGATCTTCTGAAAAGGAGTTGGCCTCCGAATTAGGGAAAGCGACCCGCATTCTGGAGCGTCGTCTGCATGAATTGCAGAAGGGCGTGATGGATGTCCGCATGGTTCCGGTTGGGCAACTTTTCGAAAAAATGACCCGGATCGTTCGTCGGGTATCCAATGAGCAAGGTAAAAAAGTCGAACTTGATATCCGTGGTGCGGATACCGAGCTGGACAAGTTGATCATAGAAGATGTTTCCGACCCGCTGATGCATATTATTCGTAATGCAATTGACCATGGCTTGGAAACGCCTGAAGATCGACGTCAGGTAGGCAAGTCTGATAAAGGCCATGTGCAACTCTGGGCGTCTCAAAAAGGCAATCATGTTGTCATTGAGGTTCACGATGATGGGCGTGGTATAGATGCCGAGGGAGTGCGCCGCAAGGCCGTAGAAAAAGGTTTGATAAGCGAAGGACAGACTCTGACAGAGGAAGAGACTTATGATCTCCTTTTTATGCCGGGATTTTCGACCCGCGATGAAGTGAGTGACCTCTCCGGTCGTGGGGTCGGCATGGACGTTGTTAAAAACAATATTGCCGCTCTGTCGGGTATGATTGAAGTAAAAAGTACTCAGGGGCAGGGCAGCAGTATGATCATTACTCTGCCGATTACCTTGGCGATTATCAAGGCGCTGATTGTTCGTGTTGGTGATAAAACCTATGCGATTCCGATTAATTCTGTGCTTGAAACCTTGATGATTGATGCGGATGCCATACAGACGATTGAAAAGCGTGAAGTTATTGAACTCAGAAAGGCGACTGTGCCACTTCTGAGACTCAATCAGGCTTTTGAGCTTGAAACAGAGACTCAAGAGGATGACCATAGGCTCTTTGTAGCGGTTGTTGGATTGGCTGAGAAGCGCATGGGCTTTGTCGTTGATGAGCTTCTTGGGCAGCAGGATGTTGTTATTAAGTCTCTTGGCAAATCTCTGGCTTTTATTAAAGGGATTGCTGGTGCTGCAGAACTTGGTAACCAGAAAACGATTCTGGTCCTTGATGTTGCAGGTTTGATGGGTGAAGCTTTACGCGGTGAGTCTTCTCTCAATGTATGAGGCTCACTTTGGGCTGAATGAGAGGCCCTTCAGCAAAACGCCGGACCCTCGGTTCCTCTTCCTGAGTGCTGGCCATCGCGAAGCCTTGGCTCGTATGCAGTATGCTGTTGAAGAGCGTGACCTGGTGCTTCTGACCGGAGAAATTGGCTGCGGTAAAACAACTTTGTCGCGTGCTTTAATGGATACTCTGGATGACAGTTTTAAAGTTGTTTGTCTGATTAATCCGCGTTTGACGCCTCTGGATTTTCTGAGCAGCCTGGCACGGCGTCTCGGTGTTGAAGAGCCGGCTCGCTTCAAAGTTGATCTGCTCGAACAGATAGGGACTGTCTTGTTTGAGTATTATGAAAATGGCAGGACTCCGGTTGTGGTCATCGATGAGGCCCAACTTGTTCCACGCAAAGAAACGTTCGATGAAATCAGGCTTCTGACTAATTTTCAGCTGGATGATCGTAATCTGATCAGTATCGTGTTGATGGGTCAGCCTGAGTTGAAACAACGATTAAGGCACCGTGCTTACGAACCGCTAAGGCAGCGTATCGGCATGCAGTATGATTTGCGTCCGCTCAGCATGGATGAGACTTCTGAGTACCTCGATTTTAGAGTTGTTACCGCAGGAGGGAAGCCTGGTTTGTTTGCTGCGGTTGCAGTAGAGTCCATCTACACATATTCTGGTGGTATACCGCGCATGATTAATCATGCCGCTTCATTGTCTTTACTCGAATGCTTTGGCAGGGGGGAAGGGCATGTGGGTCGCACTGTTGTTGATGCTGTCATGCTTGAGTTAGGAGATTGCTGGTCTGCATGACCCGCTAGGGTCAGTACATCGGATAACAATTATGGATATCGCAGAGATTCGCAAAAAAGCCAAAGCTCAATCTCAACCTCAATCAGGGGATGCTCCGCAGGAATTTGACCTCAATGAGGTATCTCAGGAGGAGATTCTTCCTGAGCTCGAAGAGTTTGATCTGGGAGAGGGTTCACTCGCTCCTGCAGCTGCTGAGAATGTCAACTTGTCGCTCAATGTAGAGACTGCGCCTGCTCCTGAGGTTGTCAGTGGCTTGGACCGGTTGTTCGCTGCTACGGAAGAATTCGCACTGGCTACGTCTGATTCCTATGCCGATGGCCTTGAGGATTCGGCCGCAATCAGTCAGCTAATCAGTCAGCAGTACTTGGCATTTCACCTCGGTGATGAAGAATACGCACTGGACATCAAGCGGATTAGCGAGATAATCAAAGTTAGAGAATTTACTGATATTCCCAGAGCTCCTAAATTTGTTCTTGGAATAATATCGTTGCGTGGTGTTGTTGTGCCAGTTTTTGATCTTCGTAATCGTTTGAAACTCGGAGTTTCTGAAATTCTGCCGACTTCGCGCATTGTCGTTTGTCAGCTGGATGATGTGTCCGTCGGTTTGTTGGTAGATACGATCAATCAAGTGGTTAATCTGGTTGATGATGAAATTGAACCACCGCCGGGTGTATTGTCAGGGTTGGATCGTGAAATGGTTGGAGGAATTGGTCGCTATCAAGGCCGGATGATCATCCTCCTGAATATACAGAGTGTACTAGAGGTTGCGTCTGTCGACGCTTGAAAGGGGATTTCCGTGATAAAGAAAAAAATCTTGATTGTTGAGGACGAAGAGAGTTTGCTCAAGTTGGAGAGCATTCTACTAACTTCCAAAGGTTACGAAGTTCATGGTGTTGGTGATGGTCAGGCTGCTCTTGATGCTATCGTTAAGGTTAAGCCTGACCTGGTCCTACTTGATATCATGCTACCGGAAATTGATGGTTTTGAAGTGTGTCGGCGCATTAAGGCTGATGATGAAACCAAAGATATCCCCGTTGTTATGTTGACGGCTAAAAAGAGTCGTGAAGACATGGCTCGTGGAGAGCAGGTCGGTGCGGACTGGTATATTACCAAGCCCTTTAAATCGGCTATGGTCATAGAAACCATTCAGAGGTTCATTGACTGATCTTTATGTCTACCTATAGCTTTGAAATAGCTGTGTCTGAAACCGACGGAAAAGAGATGCGCCAGGA
Source organism: uncultured bacterium (assembly GCA_965366475.1). Classification (GTDB taxonomy): domain Bacteria; phylum Desulfobacterota; class Desulfuromonadia; order Desulfuromonadales; family BM103; genus M0040. The sequence continues at coordinate 7,109 of CBDUFN010000047.1, forward strand.
AATTCAGCTCGCCTGTTTTAAGGTTGGGCCGGAACTTTATGCCCTTGATATTATGCGAATCAAGGAAATCATTCGTCCGCAGAAGTTGACTCCTGTACCCAAAGCCCCTTCCTTTATTGAAGGTGTTATTAATTTGCGTGGTTCCGTGATTCCTGTTGCTGATCTGCGTAAACGATTTGAGCAGCCGATCAATCCAGAGAATCGTAAAACTCGCATCGTCATCTGCTCGATGATTGGAAAAATGATCGGTTTGCTGGTTGATGAAGTTACTGAGGTGAAGCGTTTCAGTCGTAAGGAGATTGCCCCGTCTCCTCAATTTATTCAGGGTCCTCAGGCCGATTATTTCCTCGGCGTTGCACGCCGTGACGATGATTTGATCATGTTGATTGATTTGGAAAAAGTTCTTTCAACTGACGAAAAAATTGAATTGCAGAAGTTGAACCACGATTAATACTCGACTGGTCGGGCCCTATGTTTCCCGCCGCTGATTCAGCTGTTTCCCATAGAGGTTTTTGATGATTGTTAAATGTCCCGCATGCGCTGCCCGCTTCCGCCTTGATCGTGAAAAGTTAGCCGGGAAACGGGTTACCATGCGTTGTGCTCGTTGTCGTAGCCCTTTCAAGGTTGACTTACCTTATAAAGCTGGCGCACAAATCGAGAAAAAAATACGAGTTATGATTGCCCATAGTGACTCAGATCTCTGTGGTACAATTAAAAACCTCGTTGATGATGCGGGCTATGAAGCGTCACTTGGTCATAACGGTGCCGAAGTTCTTGACACAATGGACCGCTTGCGTCCGCAGGTTGCAATTGTCGATGTCGCCCTCGAAGGGCTTTATGCTTTTGAAGTTGTTGAAACGGTCAGGCGTCGGCCAGGCCTCGACAATGTCAAGATCATCTTGCTCTCTTCTGTGTATAACAAAGCAGCTTACAAACGCTCTCCGAACTCTCTTTATGGTGCTGATGATTATATTGAAAAGCATCATATCCCTGATGATTTGATCCTTAAAATCAACCGACTTCTGATGGGGGCTGCCCCGGCTGAGGGCGCTGCTGATATTGGTGAGACTGAAACTTCGGGGAAAAAACTGTCCAAGTCTGAAGGGGCTTCACAGTCTCTGGATTTTATCAGCTCGGTCAATGACAAAATTCAAAATGCAGAAGATCTCGAGATCTCTTCTGAGGCTGTTCCTGAAGCTGAACGAGCGGAACGTCTTGCACGTATTATTGTCTCTGATATCTCTCTCTACTATCAAGACCGGGTAGATGAGGGAATCCTTGGTGGTAACTGGTCGGATTTACTCGCTTCTGAAATTAAAGAAGCCAGGCGTTTGTTCAATGATCGTTTTCCCAGCCCTCAAATTCAAAACAGTAAAATACTTGAAGCTGCATTCCTCGACCTTTTGGAGAAACGTCGTCGGGAATTGGATGCCTGATTACCGAACAGGGACGAACAGTGGATAAATTAAATCAAATTAGCGATGCTTTGAGTTCGCCTGAAGAAGAAACCCGTTTACAGGGTTTGCGCGCACTTTCCTCATATGAGAACAACGATGGCCTTGATTTGATCTTCAAGGCGTTTGGTGATGAAAGCTGGCGGGTACGTAAAGAAGCTATCGCTCTCTTCTTGAGTTTACCGATCAGTCGTGAACTGACGGGTGAAATTGTTGAACTCCTCCATGCTGAAGAAAATGCCGGCTTACGCAATGCTGCCGTAGAGATCTTGACAAAGACCGGCCGGGATGCGGTTCCTATGCTATTGAGTCAGGCTCGCTGTCCTGATCCTGATGTTCGTAAGTTTATCATTGATATTTTAGGGGACATAGCCGATCCGGAAGCGACTCCTGTTCTGATTCGTGGGTTGGAAGACGATGACAGTAATGTCCGTGCTGCTGCAGCTGAGAATCTTGGAAAACTTAAAAACGTAGAGGCTGTGCCTGCTTTGCTTAAAGCAATGCATTTTCCAGATCTTTTGCTCCAATTCACCATTCTTGACGCCTTAAGCCGAATTGCTGCTCCAGTACCTTTTGGACAACTCCTTCCCTATAAGAACGAAAAATTGTTGCGTAAAGCGCTGATTGATTGTCTTGGTAAGGCAGGCGATGAAGCCTCTGTTCCTGAGTTGGTTGCCTCTTTGACTGATTCCATGCGTAATGTTCGTGAAGCGGCGATTCTTGCACTTCAGGACATCTATCAGCGTTATCCCGATCAGGTAGAGCTGCAACTGGCTAGTTGTGAAAAAGGTCCTGCGGCTGTTGCTGTCTCTCGTTATCTGGACGATGAATTTAATAATTCTTTAAAGTTGGCTTCGATAAGGGTTCTTGGATGGTTGGGTTCTGTGGATGCCGTTGAGCCACTTCTCAAACTTCTTGATTTTGAATCGTTGCAGCAGCAGGCCCTTGCCGCTCTTGTTGATATTGGACGTAGTAATCCAGAAGCATTGACCGACGCATGGCTGTCTGTTAACGACGGACAACGGGCTTACCTTGCTTATATTATGGGTGAAGCGGGTTGCCATGATGGTTTGTCGTTGTTGCAGGCAGGGTTGAGTGATGTAAATGAGCAGATTGTACGTATGTCTGCTTATGCTCTTGGCAAGCTTGGCGCCGTTCAAATGCTGTCCCGATTGGTTGATTGTCTGCGTAGCGATTCTACAGATGTTCAGGAGGCTGCGACTGAGGCGTTGATTACGCTTGGTAAGAATTTCCCGGACGAGACTTTTACGGCGTTACATCCACTGCTGACAGATAGTGACTATACCCAAAGAATGTTTGCTGTAATGGTCTTGAGGGAACTTGATAACCCCACGGTTCTCGACACCCTGAGCTTGGCAATTAAAGACCCCGCCGTTGAAGTTAGAAGGGCTGCCGTCAAGGTCTTTGAACGTTATGACGTCAGTGAGCATATCAGTACTCTGTTGCTCTCATTAACTGATGAAGATGCAGAAGTTCGCAGGGTTGTTGTCGAAATTCTTGGTAACTGTAACGATGAAGAAGCTCTGGACGGACTGCAGCTTGCCCTGCAGGATGAAGATATCTGGGTGAGAGCTTCTGCGGTCCGCGGGCTAGGGCGGGTTACCGGTGATCGAAGCCGGTCTTTAATCGAGCAAGCCTTGTCTGACCCTGTTGGTTTGGTCAGCATCGCAGCCCTGGAAACCCTTTCTGCTGTTGCTGGTTCGTCAGCGATTACACAAATGATTGCAGCTCTGGACCACCCTGATGAAGAGGTCGTTACTGCCACGATGAATCTGTTGACGCATTACGGTGCTGGAGACTGGATTCACGGACATGCAGAGAGATTGATCAATCATTCTTTCTGGGTTGTTCGTGCACAGATTGCCAGAAGTGCTGTTGATGTTCTTGGCGGAGACGCCCGGCCCCTGCTGGAAGGCCGTTTAGCTATTGAAACTGAAGAGGTCGTGCGTCAGCAAATAACTGACCTTCTCGCTGAATTGCCACTAAACTGATCAATTAATGCTTTTTCTGACTCCTGAAATAAAGATGAACCCCGACGAATTCCGCTTGCTGCGGGATTTTGTTTACCAACACTGTGGCTTGAATTTTACTGAAGATTCAAAGTACCTGTTGGAAAAACGTCTCGGTAAACGTTTGCAGATGCACAATCTGAAGACCTTTAAAGATTATTACTATTTCCTACGGTACAACCCGAATAAGGATCAGGAACTCTCAGAGGTTATTGATCAACTGACGACCAATGAAACCTACTTCTTTCGTGAGGACTTTCAACTTAAAACATTTGTTGAGGATATCCTGCCTGAAGTCCGCAAGCGTAAAGAGCTGGAAGGTAAGAAAACCTTGCGGATATGGAGTGCTGGCTGTTCCTCCGGTGAAGAGCCTTACACCATCGCCATGTTGTTGCTCGATCAACCGTGGCTGCGTTCCTGGCGCGTTGAAGTGATTGGCACTGATATTAGTCAGAGGGTTCTGCAAATGGCCCGTGAGGGTGTTTATGGAGATGCGTCCTTTCGTAGTACGGATCCTCTTCAAAAGCAGCGCTTTTTCACCCCACAAGGGGAAAAGTTCCGGGTTAAAGATGAAGTCCGTAATCTGGTTTCTATAAGCCATTTAAATCTTTTTGACTCTTCTCGAATTGCTCTTTTGGGCAAGATGGATGTGATTTTTTGTCGCAACGTTATTATCTATTTTGACCCAGCCGGCAAAAAAAGTGTGATTGAAAACTTTTTTCAAAGACTTGTACCCGACGGATTTTTGTTGCTCGGCCATTCCGAGTCTTTGATTAACCTCAGCACGTCTTTTCAATTGAGACATTTCAAGCATGATATGGTGTACCAGAAACCCCTGACGACAAAAGTTCCCGGAGGTTTCTTATGACTTCCAGTAAAGTCAGGGTTTTGGTGATAGATGATTCTGCCTTTAATCGACGTACTATCGTTAAGATTCTTGAATCACTACCTAATGTTGAAGTTGTTGGTTACGCTTGCGATGGTGAAGAAGGCTTGCGCAAGGTTATCGATTTGGTGCCTGATCTGATCACTCTCGATCTGGAGATGCCACGGATGGACGGCTTTACCTTGCTTCGCATCGTCATGCAAAAGCAACCCACTCCGATCATTGTTGTTTCTTCCCGGTCTGATGATGAAGATGTTTTCAAGGCTCTGGATCTTGGTGCCGTTGAGTTTGTTCCCAAACCTTCAGCCAAGGTTTCGCCCATCCTTATGGACATTCGGGAAGAACTGCTTTCCAAGGTTCGTGAAGTCACCTCCGCTAATCTCAAAAACGTTATGGTGCGTAGTAACGCATTGAAACAACAGCGTGAGCCAATGCCTAAACGTACGATACGATCTGAAAAAAAATCTGTTAAGACAACTCAAGATTTTAAAGTGGTCGTGATCGGTTCTTCCACTGGAGGTCCTCCAGCGTTACAGGAGATCTTTTCTGCTATTCAGGACGAACTTCCGATTGCCTTTGCGGTTGCACAGCATATGCCTCCAGATTTTACCCGTGCCTTTGCGGATCGACTCAATCGTTTTTCATCACTTAAGATAAAAGAAGCAGAAAATGGTGATGTCGTAGCACCTGGTGAGGTTTTGATTGCCCCTGGAGGAAAAAATTTGGAGTTTTTCCAGAAGGGCGATTCTGTTGTTGCCAAGGTTTCCGAGCCTAAAGGTCACCAACGTTACTTGCCTTCGGTTGATACCTTGTTTTCAAGTGCTGCCACTGTTTTTGGCTCACGTTTGCTGGGAGTCGTTCTGACCGGAATGGGCAATGATGGTGCTATGGGTGTTCACGCAATCTGTGACGCCGGTGGCGAAGTTATTGCCGAGGCGGAAGATAGCTGCGTTGTGTTTGGTATGCCTAAAGAGGCGATTGCGACAGGACTTGTGAAACATATCGTGCCGCTACCGTTGGTGTGTAGAGAAATTTTACGCCATTGTGGTTACTATCGTTGATACTCCGTTCAGAATCAACTTTTCTGACTGTCGGCAAATTGCCTGCATAACAAAGCAATTAGACAGCTTCAAGCGTTATTAACGCTGGATATTTTGGCGTAAGGTTGTTAATATTCCCTCTTGTTGACTGGGAATAATATACCGAGGAGCATGTGCATGAGTCATCATGACGAAGAAAGCGACACAGTCGGTCGTGCAAACGAGTTTCTGCAGGTTTTCAAAAAAGGCGCTGAGTTTACTCAAGACCTTCTTAAAGAAAATGAGCGACTCAGGTTTCGTGTTGTCAAGTTAGAGGAAACTCTCAAGGAAAAAGGGCATGAAGTTATCTCTGATGCTCCTGACACGCTTGAACTTAAAAAGAAAATTGAGGCACTTGAGCAGGAAAAAGAAGAGATTCTTGGTCAAATCAAAGTGGTTGAAGAGGAGAATCAGAATTTTGCAAATCGCTATGTTGAGATTGAGGAAGAGAACAATATGCTCGCCAATCTCTACATTGCTTCCTATCAGTTGCACTCCACTCTTGATTTTAAGGAAGTTTTAAAGATCATTCTTGAAATCGTTATCAATCTGATTGGTGCTGAAGAGTTTGGCGTACTTCTACTGGACGAAAAGACGAATCTCCTTGAGCCTGTTGCCAGTGAAGGTTTGGAAACTTCCGAATTACCTTCTGTTGCAATTGGTAAAGGGATTATCGGTGAAGCAGTTAAGTCTGGCGAGAACTATTTCATTGAAACAATGGAAGGTTATGAGCGAGATTTTCAAAAGCCCATTGTTTGCATCCCGCTCAAAATTAAGGAACATGTCATTGGTGTCATTGCTATCTATCGTTTGTTTGAGCAAAAAGATGAATTCACCAATGTTGACTATGAACTTTTTACCCTGTTGGCCGGCCATGCAGCAACGGCAGTATTCTCGTCGCGCATGTACTCAGATTCTGAGCGGAAACTGTCGACGATCCAGGGTTTTATTGACTTGTTGACCAAGTAATTGGGGAGAGATCTCATGACTGGCTATAAAGTTCTTGTTGTTGAAGACTCACCCACCATGCGGCAGTTGATTGTTTTTGCACTGAAACGGATTCGTGGCTTTCAGATCGTAGAGGCAAACGATGGTGTGGATGGTTTGAAGAAATTGAGTGCAGAAAAGTTTGACCTGATCTTGACTGACATTAATATGCCCATCATGGATGGTCTGAAGCTTGTCAGTATGGTTCGCAATGATCCAAATTACAAAGATACACCAATTATCGTCATTACCACAGAAGGGGCGACAGAGGACCGTGAAAGGGCTTTAGCTTTGGGTGCTAATGAATATATCACCAAGCCGATCCAGACTATGAAAATTCTGGAAACGGTAAAAAAATTAATGAGTGTTTAATCCTCATCTAACCAAGAAGAATCGGAGGCTGGTTTGTCAAAAGAAGAAGCAATTGAAGTTGAAGGTAGTGTTATAGAGCCATTGCCAAATGCAATGTTCAAAGTCGAGCTTGATAACGGGCATGTTGTTCTTGCGCACATTTCTGGAAAAATGCGCAAATACTATATCCGTATCTTGCCTGGAGACCGTGTAACGGTAGAACTTTCACCTTATGACCTCAGTCGTGGTCGAATTACTTACCGCGCTAAGTAATTCGGTTTGCTGATGGCTTAGGCTGATTTGTTTATGGCTGTCTATGCCTTGTCTATTTGAACAACCGGCTTATGCCGGTTTTCACGTTTAAAGCCAGAACGTTAAATGTTTTTGTCAGTTCATCTATAACTGACAATTTCTTGTTTGGAGGTAGTATGCAGGAACGTTACAACCCCTTGGATATTGAAATAAAATGGCAGGAGCAATGGGCTGAGAACAAGCCTTGGGCCGTGTCCGAGGATGACAGTAAGCCGAAGTATTTTCTTCTTGAGATGTTTCCTTACCCCTCCGGACGTATTCATATGGGGCATGTGCGTAACTACTCTATCGGTGATGTCGTTGCTCGTTTTAAACGATTGCAAGGGTATAACGTTTTACACCCGATGGGTTGGGATGCCTTTGGCATGCCTGCAGAAAATGCTGCGATTCAGCATGGAACTCATCCTGCAATTTGGACCAAAGAAAATATCGCCAACATGCGTACCCAGCTCAAGCGCATGGGCCTTTCATATGATTGGGATCGCGAATTAGCCACGTGTGAACCTGACTATTATCGATGGGAACAATTAATCTTCCTGAAGATGATGGAAAAGGGGTTGGCTTATAAAAAGAGTGCAGCGGTCAACTGGTGTCCTCAGTGCGAGACTGTTCTTGCCAATGAACAAGTAGAGGAAGAATGTTGCTGGCGCTGTGAAAACACGGTTGAGCAGAAAGAGCTTGATCAGTGGTTTTTCCGCATAACTTCTTATGCAGAAGAGCTCCTGGAATGCACTGACAATATGCCTGGTTGGCCTGAATCCGTGTTGACGATGCAGCGAAATTGGATCGGCAAAAGCACTGGCTGTGAAATCAATTTTGCCATTGAAGGTCACGATGACAAGGTC
>CBDUFN010000048.1:0-14950 GCA_965366475.1 uncultured bacterium
CGTTCCACTGGTTGCCCGAAGTACCGACAGGGTACAGCTGTTTCCCTGATCAAACAGTTCTCCAGCTAATTCGGCAACGCTTGTCTCGTCAAGGGGTGTAATTGCTTGCTTGGCACTCATGCGTCTTTGATGCCGAGTTTACGCAGGAAGGTTATCATCGGACACCAGTTGGTAAACGCGCTTTGGAAAAGGTTCAGGCCGATAAAAGCCGTGAAGAAAAGCCAGTAGGGTGAGTGAACTTGAGCGAGGCCAACGCTGAGCATTACAAAAAAACCGGCGATCATACGTAGGTAACGATTAATAGTCATGAGAAGAGTCTCCCTGTCTAAGGTTCCAGAGGTTGGGGGTAAATCCGCCAGCAGTTCGTGGGAATGTGGCTGGAATTATGTCTCTTAATTATACATATGGTGACGTATATTCAAGAGGATTTACACTGCCTTTACACTTGCCTTTGTCCCAGGCTTTTTGAGCATGTAATAGAGTACTGGTACAGCCATGCGGCTGACTAACAACGAGGCGATTTCACCAAACATCAAAGAAATGGCCAGACCCTGAAAGATAGGGTCGGCGAGGATAACTGAGGCACCGACGACTACGGCCAGAGCTGTCAGCAGCATGGGTCGGAAGCGGATGGCTCCAGCTTCGACCACGGCTTCGGCCAGCGGAAGGCCATGACTGATGCGCAGTTCTATAAAGTCGACCAGAATAATTGAATTGCGCACCACGATCCCGGCGCCAGCCATGAAACCGATCATCGAGGTTGCGGTAAAGAAAGCGCCGAGAGCCCAGTGTGCTGGTAGAATGCCGATCAGCGAAAAAGGGATCGCCGCCATGACGACCAGTGGGGTGAGATAGTCTTTAAACCAACCGACCATAAGCATGTAAATCAGGATCATCACCGCACAAAAGGCCAAGCCGAGATCACGAAAGACCTCAAGGGTGATATGCCACTCACCATCCCACTTGATTGATGGCTTGTTATTATCGAAGGGCTGGTTGAGGTTGAAGACTTCAATGGCTTGATCGTCGCCACCAAACTCGTTGGCATTGAGTTCCGCCAGCTGACGATTCATATCAAAAATTGCGTAAACCGGGCTTTCGACCTCGCCAGCAACATCACCAGTCACGTAGATCACCGGCTTCAGGTTTTTGCGGTAAATCGGCTGTTCAACCGGTTGCTCTGTGACCGTGACTAGTTCACGTAAAGGGACCAGTGGCCCTTGCGCATCGTTTGTCGAACGTAACGAAATATTCAGTAGGCTGTCGATCCTGGCCCGTTTACGTTCTGGAAGCTGCAGGACGATGTCGATCGCTTCCTTGTCTGATGGCTGGTGGAAAAGATCTATCGCCAACCCCTGAGCCGCTATTTGCACGGTCCGGGTAATTGCACCTTCAGTGAGGTTGTTGAGAGCGGCTTTCTCTTTGTCGATCTTGAGAACCAGTCGGTTGTGATCGTCTTCACGGTACCAGTCGACATCGACCACACCCGTTGTGGAAGAAAAGATCTCCTTGACACGTTTTGCAAGATTGACACGTTGTTCATCGCTGCTGCCATAGACTTCAGCCACCAGGGTTGCCAGAACCGGTGGCCCTGGGGGAACTTCCGCAATGGCAACAGTCGCCCCATATTTTTCTGCTATTTTGCTGATTTCCGGCCGCATGCGTACGGCAATTTCATGGCTCTGCAGTGACCGCTGGTCTTTGGGGCGTAAATTGACCTGGATATCGGCGACCGTTGGGCCACTACGCATAAAATAATGGCGAACCAGACCGTTGAAATTGTATGGCGAAGCGGTGCCGACATAGACCTGGTAATCGGTTGTCGTCGGATCTTTACGCACTACAGCAGCCATCTCGAGGGCTACACGGCTGGTTTGCTCAAGGGTCGAGCCTTCAGGCATATTAAGAATCACCTGAAACTCACTCTTGTTGTCAAAAGGCAGCATCTTGACCTTGACCAGGCCAAAATAGACCATGGAAAAACCACCCAGCAACAACAAGACAATGCCGGTAAAAAATAGCGTGCGCCAAAAAGCACTGGCAAGCAATGGATCCATGACCCGGTGATAAAGTCGGGTCAAAATGTCATCCGGGGCATGATCGTGATCCAGTTGACTCGCCTCTTCGGCGCTCTTTGGCTCTTTAGCTTTAGCGAGCAGGCGAATTGCCGCCCAGGGAGTAACGGTGAACGCTATCAGCAATGAGAAGATCATGGCTGCCGACGAGCCGATTGGAATCGGTCGCATGTAGGGTCCCATTAAACCACCGACAAAGGCCATCGGCAGAATCGCCGCGATTACAGCCCAGGTCGCTAGAATGGTCGGGTTGCCAACCTCGGCCACCGCCTCGATGGCAATTGTCACCATTGCTTTATCTCGACCACCGGGCAGGCGCATGTGGCGGACAATATTCTCCACCACAACAATCGCGTCATCAACCAGAATTCCAATCGAAAAGATCAGCGCAAACAGGGTGATCCGATTCAAGGTGTAGCCGTAGAGATAAAAGACCAATAACGTGAGGGCCAGGGTGGTGGGGATCGCCAGCAAGACTACCAGTGCTTCGCGAAAGCCGAGAAAGAAGAAAATTAAAAGTGCGACACCGAAAACCGCAATGCCCATGTGCAGCAGAAGTTCGTTTGATTTCTCGGCAGCGGTTTCACCGTAGTTGCGTGTGATGCTGACCTTGACATCGGCAGGGATCATGGTTCCTCTGAGGAGGTCGATTTTAGCCTCGACAGCATGGACCACATCTATGGCGTTGGTTCCGGGTCGTTTGGCCACTGATAAGGTTACTGCGGCTTCTTCAGTCTGTGTAGCATCGCCATAAAGGACGTAGGTGTCCGGTTCCTGAGGGCCATCTATGATCTCCGCAACATCGGAAAGATAAACCGGACGTCCGTCGTAAACGCCAACGACAACCCGGCCGATCTCGGCCGCTGAGTTGAGAAACTGGCCGGTTTGCAACAACAACTGATGGTTAAGGGCCTCAACTTTTCCTGCATAGTTCTGAGCATTTGCTTGCTGGAGGGCTGGAATCAGCTGCTCTGGGGTCAGGTTCCTTGCCGTCAGTAGCAGCGGATCAAATTCAATCCGCACCTGTCGCCGGGAGCCACCGATAAGTTTCGTTTCAGCAACGTTGGCGATCGTTTTAACTTCATCATCAACCTGGGCCGCCAGCCGTCGCAGCATAAAATGGTCGTAACCACCGCCATGGAAGGTCAGCGCCAGAATTGGTACATCGTCGATTGAGTGTGGTTTGACCAAGGGGGTGGAGGCGCCCAACGGAATCCGGTCGTAGTTGGTGGCTAATTTCTGGTTAAGACGAACAATGGCTGACTCTGAATCCTCTCCGACATAAAATCTCACCACCAGCAGCGTTTGCCCCGGCATTGAGGTTGAATAGATGTACTCGACCCCCGGCAGTTCGTAGAGCAACTTTTCCATCGGAATCGTGACTTGTTGCTCAATTTCGGCGGGTGTGGCGCCGGGCATACTGACCATCACATCGATCATCGGCACCTTGATCTGTGGTTCTTCTTCGCGAGGCAGCATACTGATTGCCATCAGGCCGAGCAGCATTGAGAAGATCACGATCAGTAGCGTTAATCTTGAATTGATGAAATATGCGGCGATCTGGCCGGCAAATCCGGTTTTATCGACCCGTGGCTCGTTCATTGTGCCGATCCATCCGTTATCACTTTAAGTGGTTGGCCGTCCTGAAGCAATTCGCTTGCCTCGACGACAACCTGCTGCCCTGCTTGCAGACCAGAAAGGATTTCGGTGCGTCCATCAAACTCCGCACCGATGCGAACCAGACGCATGCGCGCCATGCCCTGTTCTGCAACAAAAACCTGTTGCAACTGACCCTTTTGCCTGAGGGCTCTACTGTTAATCATAAGGGTTGTCGTTCGGCCATCAGCCAAGGCGACGCGGGCAAACTGACCACTACGCAGCTCTGGGGCCGCAGGTAGCATCAACTTGATTTGGGTGGTGCGTGTCGTCGGATCAACCGTCGGCGAGATTTCCTTGATCTGGGCATTAAATGTCAGTCCGACCGTCGGAACGGTCAATGGCAGCGGGCTCTTAAGATTCAAATAATGAACCATGGCTTCGGGGACCTGGATTACGACTTCGAGAGCCGCGCCGTCTTCGAGCCGAAGTAACGGAACGCCAGGCAAAGCCAGATCGCCGACTTCGGCAAGTTTGTCGGTTACTGTGCCTGAGAATGGTGCTTTAATTTCCGTATAGCCTAAGATTGTTTGTGCTTCTCGATAGACTGACTCACTGATCTGTACCTGTTCTTCGAGAGTTTTGACCTGTTCCCGGGTCGAAGCGTTGATCTTCTGCAATTTGGCCTCGCGCGCCAGATTGCGTCGCGCCTGTTCAAGCTGAGTCTCTGCCTGCTGAACCTTTGCGTTTATCTCAGCGGCCGAAATTTTTGCCAGCAAGTCGCCTTTTTTGACCTTTGAACCGATCTGCACTGGAAGTTTGATAATCTGGCCCACAACGCGTGCCGAGATCGTAGCGTGTTGAACCGCTTGCAGGGTCCCCGCCAGTTCAACCTGAACAGGCAATTCGCTCAGAGTCAGAGTTTCGATCTGAACTTCAACGGCTGGTAAGTTCATAGCTGAGGGTTTTTCTGCAGGCTCATTACAGCCGAACATCATAAGTAGGGCCACGATGGCCAAAAGCAGAGAGGGTTTTTTTGAAGTCATGGTTAGTTCTCCATGCTGGTGGCCTGAGAAACGGCTTTATAATATTGAGGTAAACCGGCCGCGCGGCGGAGGTCTGCAATAGCGATCTGGACAGCAGAAGAAGCAAGGACATGACGAACTCGGGCATCGGTCAATCGATTCTCACTATCAATCAGCTCGGAAATTAAAAGAACTCCGGCGCTGAATCGGGCCTGGGAGAAATTTTCACTTTCAACGGCCTGTTCAACAGCTTTTTTCGCGACTTTTTGGCGTTGTCGAGCCAGATCCAGTGCCAACTGAGCCCGGGCGACTTCAAGACTAAGGTCCAGTTCCAGTTTCATTTGCTCGGCACGCAGGACGCCAATTTGTGCTTCAGACAAGGCAATTTTGGCGCCGGACTGATGTCCATCGAACAGCTTGAAGTTTAAATTAACACCGGCCATCCAAGAGTCACCGTTACCATTCAAAATTGTGCCCTGATCGTACTGATAGCGAGCAAATCCATCGACTGTCGGTAAACGACTGCCGCGGGCTGCCGCCAGCTTTGATTCAGCAGCCTCAAGAGCTGCTGTCAACTTCTTCAGCTCCGGGCGTTGAGAAGGAGCGGGGTTACTTGGCAAGGCTGGAAGATCATCGTCAGTGATCTCGATTTTCAGCTCGGCACCAGGCAGTCCCAGCAGAGTCAGAAATACCATTTTAGCCAATTCGAGATTGTGTTTTGCCTGAATCATATTTTCTTTGCCACTTCAAGATTTAGCAAGTCGAGTTTGAGAAGATCCCCCGCATCGTAGCGGGCTTGTGCGACAGTCAGAGAGGATGAGATGGCTTCCAGAGCTTTTTGACGAGCTTGCAAGATCTTGTCACCTTCGACAATTCGTTGAAAACTGCGGAAGACTTCAAATTCAAGGTTCAGAAGAACCGCCTCTTTTGCCGCGGCCGAGAGGTCCACACCCGCTTCGGCCGTGTTTTTGTTCGCCAGGTCCTGGCCACCATTATAAAAGCGATATTGCACGGCAACGCCCAACCCAAGGTTGTCGGTGCGCCCCGGATCGTTAAAGTCGATCCCCGGCGAAAATTCCCCTTGGTTGAGAATGTTCCCAAAGGAATACATTGGGTTGTTGGTCTGACTGTAGTTGCCGCTCAGTTCAACCTGTGGATAAAAACTAACCTCGGCTTGCTTCACCATGGCGTCGGCTAGAAGAATTCGCTGTGCGGCGAGTTGGCTGTCCGGGTTATTTTGCCTGGCAAAAGTGACTGCTTTACGAGCTGTCCAACTAGCAGGAGAATCCGAACCGGTAGCGAAGCCTGGTAGGCTGATCAGTGTGACCAGAAAAAGAAATAGGATTGGGTTTGCTTTCATTGTCTTGTCTGTCGCCTGTCTGTCAATGTTCTCTTGGAAGTCTTGGGTGTAGATACTTTAAAAATAAAGTGTAAAGCAGCGCGCCGGTACGAATATTCAAAAAAAGATATATATTGTTTTTATATTCAAGTCAACAAGGACAATAAAAGATACCATAATAATTGGTGTTTTTTAACTTTGAAGGTAAAAAAAGAGCCCCCTTAAATGAGAGATGTCGGATTTTGTAACTTCGTCAGGAGATTCTGCCCTATTTTACGGAAAAAATTACGCTAACCACCCGTTTCAAATAAATAAATTTGAAATAAAACGCAGTTTGCTTTAGGATGCGTGATTCTTGTTTACTAATTACGGTTGTCGTTAACCTCATATTAATACTAAGGAGTGGCTATCATGAAACGTTTGACCCTGTTGGTTCTGACTCTCTGTTTGACCCTGATTGTCGGCGTGTCTTCCGGCGTTGCTGCCGAAGCAAAGAAGGACCCTTTGGCGGCCTGGAAAGCTAAGTTTGATCCGAGTGGTGCAGAGTATACTTACATCCTCTCTAACATCTCTCATCCGGTTATTGAAGGTGTTGGTGCCGGCTATCGAATTCGCGATCGCGTATGGGAAGCGTCTAAGGGCCGACTCTACGTTGATTTCCGTCCTCTGGCGCAGCTCGGCGGAGAGAAAGACGTCATCAACAAGCTCAAGCTTGGTGCTGTCCATGGCATGATGAGTTCGTCGGTCGCGGCTCAGAATGTTGCCGATACTCTTGGCATTGTTAATATGCCTTACGTCGTAGATACGTTTGATAAGCTTGATACCTTCCGTAACACACCTGAACTCTGGCAGCCCTTTGCTGACAGTGCTTTAAGGAATGGTATTATGACAGTTGATGTAACCGGTTATGGTCCTTACGGTTGGGCCACAAATTCTCCGGTCAAAACCATTGCCGACGCCAAAGCCATCAACTTTCGTATTGCACAGGCTCCGCTCAATGCAGATTTCTACAAAGCATGGGGCATGAAATTTACGGTTATGCCTTGGCCTGATGTTCCTCAGGCGCTTCAGACTGGCGTTATCACCGGTCTTGATCACACTGCTATCGTTTGTAATATCACCAAGAAATTCACCATCGCCAAAAACTTCACTGAGCTCGATTATGCTCAGGGCCTCTTCATCCACCTGATGAACAAGCGTTGGTTCGATAAGCTCCCTGCTGATCTACAGAAGATCCTGATCACAGCCATTGAAGAAGAGAGTGCTGCAACGCGCGAATTAACACGCAAGCAGCATGATGCACAGGTTGCAAAGGCCAAGGAAGCCGGTGTTACTTTCAACAAGTTGTCTGATGCTGAGAAACAACAACTCGTCGACATGATTGCTCCTGTTTACGACACTTGGGGCGCAAAGATCGGCATGGATTATTTCAAAAAGGTCCAGGCAGCGCTCGGCAATTGATTCTTTAAGTAAAAACAGCTATGATCTGCGACCGGGGAGAGGCTCTCTTCCCGGTCGTTTTTTTATGTGGTATCGGGGTCTTAAGCTGGAGAAAACACACCAGTCTGGGCATTATCGTGACAAGGGCAGAGACAATATCCGTAGGCAGTGTTCATCTCTATGAAGAAACTTATCTATTATATTCACCGTGTGTTTGCATTTGTAGAAGACTGGAGCCTCTTTGCGACAGTCATGGTGGCCTTACTGGTTGCCATTGCCAATGTTGCCCTGCGCAAATTGACAAATGACGTCAACCTCTACTGGTCAGACGAAGTTGTTCGTAAGACCATCTTTTTCACAACCTATGTGGGGGCGATCGCCGCGATTCGTAATCGGTCGTTGATCCGCATCGATGCTCTACCGCAGCTCTTTCCTTTCTTGAAAAAACCTCTGACTGTATTCAGTCACCTCGGTGTGCTGGTCTTTTCTGGTTTTATGATTCAACTCGGTTACAGTCTGACCAAAATGGTCTATTACGATGAGTATGCAAAAACGGCCTCGTTACAGATCCCTGAATGGTATTTTTACGCAGTTCTGCCGATCATGGGTGTGATGATGTTCGTTCGCACTCTGATCGTGATGGTTGAAGACTGGTTCGGCATCCAATTATGTGAACCTCCAAGTAAAGATGAGGTGGCCTGATGGAGACCAATTACCTCCTCATTATGGCTTTACTGGTCGGTTGCCTGGCTTCAACGATCCCGGTCTTTATGGCTCTCTTTTTTACCGGTATGGTTGGGCTGGTCTGGATTGCCGGCATCGATCCGCAAATCGTTATAGAAGTCCTCTACCGCAGCATGGATAAGTTCGCGCTGATTGTCGTCCTGTTCTTTGTGCTTTGCGGTAACATCATGACGACCGGCAGTATCGTTGCAAAGTTGATCAAGACGGCTAACTGTATGGTTGGGTTTTTGCCGGGTGGTTTGGCTATGGCCGGTATCCTGGCGTGTGGTTTCTTTGGCGCTATCTCCGGGTCGACGGTCGCAACTGTGGTTGCTATCGGCGGTTTCATGATTCCGGCGTTGCTTGAGAATAATTACGACGAAAAATTTTCCGTTGGGATCATGACCACAGCACCAATCCTTGGTGTTATCATCCCGCCATCGATTTCGATGATCCTCTATGCCATGGTCACCAACGACCCGCTCGAAGCTCTCTTTTTGACCGGCTTTGTTCCTGGCCTGCTCATTATCATTTGTATGTCCCTCTACGCATACTTCTTCTGTAAGAGACGCGATGCAGTCGCCGTTCCGAAACCAAGTTTTGCTGACGTGATAGCAACTCTGCGTGAGAGCATTTGGGCTCTGTTGTTGCCGGTGTTGATTTTCGGTGGCATTTATTCCGGTTACTTCACGGCTAATGAAGCCGCTGTGGTTGCCTGTTTCTACGCTTTTGTCGTCGAGCTTTTTATCCATCGCGATCTCAAATTACGAGATATCAAAGGCGTCGTTATCTCCTCGGCTATTACCTCGTCAACGTTGTTAGTGATCGTTGCCGGTGCCTCTGTGTTTGGAGAGTACCTGACTTTTGAGCAAATTCCGGGACAGATTGCCAATGCCGTCGTGGAGAATATACAGAGCCCCTGGGTTTTCCTGCTCTCGGTGAATGTGCTGTTGCTGATCATCGGTATGTTTATGGATATCATCTCCGCCACGTTGATCCTTACCCCGATCTTTTTACCGCTTTTAAGTCAATTTGGCATCGATACCATGCACTTCGGTCTGCTTATGACTCTGAATCTCGGTATCGGCTACTGCACTCCTCCGTTGGGAGTCAGTCTCTACATCTCTGGAGCTGTTGCTAATCGCGATCTGATCTATGTTTCTAAGGCGGTTCTTCCCTTTCTCTTGATTCAGGTTGGCATCTTGATGTTATTGACTTTCTGGCCCGATCTGGTGCTGTTCCTGCCGAACTGGGTTTATCCGCCACAGTAACGGGCCGCCGGCCTTTGATCTCTTCTCTCTGCTTTTGTTTTGACGGAGGTTCTGATGGATACGAAAATTCTGATTCCGGTTGACGGTTCTGAAACTGCGGGTCGTACTCTCGAGAAAGTCGTGACTCTCAAAAGCAAATTTCCCAGAGAGTTGACGCTCCTGCATGTTGTTGACGTCGACAAACTGGCTTACCGCATGATTCCTGATTTTCAAGTAGAGATGGTTCGGGAGAATGCCGGTAAGGCCGGCCAGCAGATGCTTGATGAGAAAGTGGCAACCCTTGAGAAGGCAGGCTTCAAAGTTAATGCCCTGCTTGAATTTGGGCCTCCCCGCCAGACGATCTGCAAAATTGCCAATGACGAGGAATTTCAACTTTTGATTATCGGTCGTCGTGAGAGCACTGGTGAAATTCGTGACGTTCTGTTCGGCTCGGTGGCCAATTATGTTTTGCATAATGTAGCCTGCCCGGTTCTACTCTTTTGACCCCTCCGCACCCCAGGTGATACATGATTTTTTCTGCCGCTGATCTTAAACAGCTCGCTTCTCTAAATATCGACCCATCAAATGCAGAACGTCAGCTTGCCTGTTTGAGTGCGGGTCAGATGGCCGTCACTCTGGAACGGTCCTGCACCATAGATGACGGTATCATTCAAATTCCTCCACAATCTTACGACTTTCTGCACAAAGCGTTTTCTGCTGCGGTTGAATCTGGACGAATGCGACGGTTTGTTCCTGCTTCGGGTGCGGCTTCGCGCATGTTCAGTCAATTGCACGCAGAAGCCTCCGTGTTTGAATCCTGCCGCGCAGAAGAAGCCGGCCCGGATGCTTCTCAATCCGAACTTGACCTCCGCCAGTTCCTCGACAATCTCGCTTCTTTTGCCTTTTACCCGGATCTGCAGAACGCGCTGGCAGAAGATGGTCACGATCTGCAGCAACTTTTAGCCGAACGTAACCTGGACGTGATCGTCCGCTATCTGCTTGAACCCAGTGGTTTAAGTTACTCACGTCTTCCTAAAGGGCTGTTGGCTTTTCATTCGGTTGCTGATGGTGCGCGCACCCCATTCATAGAGCATTTGTCAGAGGCCGCCCTTCTGAACGGCCTGCAAGGTGTTGTGTCCTTGCATTTTACCGTTTCAGGGGAACACCTGGAACTTTTCAAAGCACAATTTGCTGCATGGCGTGAAACACTGGAGGCGGCTTATGGTTGTCATTTTGAAGTAACCTACTCAACACAGAAAGCCTCAACGGATACTTTGTCTCTGGATGATTCGGGGCAGCCTTTAAGGTCTTGTGATGGAACTCTTGCGCTGCGGCCTGGAGGGCATGGCGCTCTCATCGAGAATCTCAATGATCTTGCTGCAGACATTGTCCTGGTCCGCAACATCGACAATGTTGTTCCTGATGCACACAAGGAAGCCAATCTGCTTTGGACCAAACTCCTGACCGGTTATCTCCTGACTGTGCAACAGGAACAGTACGCATTGCTGAAAGCATTGACCGATGATCCCGAAGATTCAATGGTTCGAGAGCTTGTGGTGTGTTTTCTCGCAGACAGACTCCAGGTCGAAGTTTCTCTCTTTGATTCCAGCAATGTTTTGCTCGAGCATCTTGATCGGCCCATTAGGGTTTGCGGAATGGTGCCAAACAGTGGAGAGCCGGGAGGTGGGCCGTTCTGGGTACGAGATGCTGCAGGACGAGTCACAAAACAGATCGTGGAAGGTGCACAAATTGACAAGGAGGACCCTTCTCAAGCAGAGCACCTTGCTGGATCGACACATTTCAATCCGGTCGATATGGTTTGCGGTGTCACTGACTGGCGTGGCAATCCTTATGACTTGACTCGTTTTGTTGATGAAAAGGCTGTGATCGTTACGACCAAGATGCAGGCGGGTAAAGAGCTTAGGGTTTTGGAATTGCCAGGATTATGGAATGGTGCCATGGCTGGGTGGCATACTCTTTTTGTTGAGGTTCCTGCGCAGGCGTTTAACCCGGTAAAAACAGTTTTTGATCTGTTACGGCCAGCCCATCAACCGTAATGCCTCGTCAGGTAAGGTTCATCACGAAAGATTGAAAAGAATAAGGGTGCGGTAGTCAATTTCCGCACCTTTTCCTATTGGCACTTTTATTCGTCAGAAGTGACCGGTTGTTTCTTGTCTGCACATAAAGCTAATCCACAGTGAACGCATCTACGCACGGGAAGAAACGTCGGCCCGTTGGTATGGTAGGTGTTGTTGCAACCGGGACATTTAACAACCGTTGCCAGGCCTACTGCAATACAAAGTAATCCCACCCATGCGGCAAAGAGCTTGCCCATAGTGCTGCCAGGCGACCCCATCTCAAGTGCAATCATCAATCCCGGCATGTAGATCAGAATGACTGTCCATAGGATCCATCGGCGTGAGCGAACCTTGCTCAGGCCCTGATGAATGATGACGGGATCCGTGACTCTCTCCTCAGTCAATGGTGCCTCCAACGTTGATACTAAAATAGGATCTAAGATAAATTAGCGTAGCTTCATACTTAGCATGAATTGCCTGTGGTTGCCATCTCAGTGGTAACGAATTTTACGGATTCCCTCGAGAGGTTTTATCGCCTCGGTCAATTCCTGTCCGATACGTTGTTCCTGTTGGGTGATAACCATCTGGTAAGAAAGTTCATTGGTGTCGAGGTCAAGCTGAGAGCTGATATCTGTGATCAAGAGATTGCGGTGGGCAAAAACAGCTAATAACTCATCAAGCAACTCTTTGCGATTAACGGCAGTAATTGACAGGGTGAGAAAGCGGTCTTTCTTCATAAGAGGGTCAAGTTTTTTCAAAAAAGTCAGGCTGACGAGAACCAGCAACGTGGCGATGGCTCCGAGGCTGAAAAAGCCCATGCCGAAGGCCATGCCTAATCCAGCGACGGTCCAGAGACTCGCAGCAGTCGTGAGACCTCGGACGGAAGCCCCTTCCTTGAGAATGACGCCGGCTCCGAGGAAGCCAATGCCTGTTACAATTTGTGCAGCGACACGCGAAGGATCAAGGCGAAGGGTGCTTTCTGCGTCTAAAAATCCGTATTTAAGGTAAAAGGCTTCAGAGATGATCATCATGACGCAGGAGCCCACGGCAACCAGAAGGTTTGTCCTTAATCCGGCAGGCCGACCATGTTTCTCACGCTCTAGACCGACCAAACCACCAGCCAGTGCTGCCAGTAAGAGTTTGATCGTAATATCCAGTTCTAAGTTACCAAGTAAGGTCGTCTCAAAAAACATAGCTAAAGCTCCAAGTAAGATTTCATAAGTGTGAGAGCTCATCAATCAGTACAATTGTACCTTATGGTTGAAAGTCGTGCAGTTTGGACTGCTTTGTCACTTTTTTTCTTCGACCTTGGCAAATCTTGGAACCAAATCTCCATCGACGGGGATGGTGTCTAAAAACATAGTTAGAGGACGAACCCAAAGGGAAAAATCACCGTAGAGACATTTGTAAATAACCATTTGTTCTTCAGTTTCACTATGCTTTGCAACGCCAATAACTTCGTAGAGGTTACCTTTGTAATGCCGGTATTGACCTGGCTGAACCTGATGATTCATTGCTTCTCCTTGTCGAACGATTATGAAACGAAGCGTACGGGGTGAAGGACACCTCAGACTCTGGTAAACTACAAAATAGTAGCTGTCTGTCGAAACTTTAAAGAAAGAAAATTATGACTCACACTCTTCATCATAACCGTCAACTTGATGCCGTGACTACAGATTTTGCTGTCTTGCGTGGGCAACCTCAACCCTATGGGGTCAGGAATTTGGCTGAAGGAGTTAACTTCGCGGTATTTTCTCGAAATGCAACGACCGTCAGTCTGGTTCTTTTTCGTCCCGGTGATCTTGATCCGGTCATGGAAATTCCCTTTGACCCTAAGATCAACAGGACTGGTGATGTCTGGCATCTCTGCTTGAAAGGACTCATCGCTGGTTTTGAGTATGGTTATCGGATGACGCGTGAATCAAAAGAGGCGTCACCCATTCATCGCTTTGATGCTGAATCGGTGTTGCTGGATCCTTACGCCCGAGCGATATCAGGGCCATCTCTCTGGCGTTCTGCAACGCGTAAAGCTGCTAGCCTTGGCAATTGGCGCGGTTTACTGGTTGATGACGATTTTGATTGGCAGATGGATCAACCGCTTAACAGACATTTGGCTGATTCAGTTATTTATGAAATGCATGTGCGCGGATTTACCCGCCATGAATCTGCCTCTGTTTCTCATCCAGGAACTTTTCGTGGTGTTATAGAAAAAATCCCGTATCTGCAGAATTTGGGTATTACTGCCGTGGAACTGTTGCCGGTGACCGAATTCGATGAAGCTGATAATTATCGCAAAAACCCTCTGACGGGTGGAGATCTACATAATTTCTGGGGCTATCACCCCTTGAGTTTCTTTGCCCCAAAGGCCGCGTATGCCGTTGAGATGTCAGTCGGTGCACAGATTCGCGAATTCAAGGAGATGGTTAAAGCGCTACACGCGGCAGGTATCGAAATCATCCTCGATGTTGTTTTTAACCATACCGGTGAGGGTAATGAAAAAGGCCGAAGCATCTCTATGCGTGGGCTCGACAACAGCGTTTATTACATTGTTGACCCAGAAAGTGGCGACTATGCCAACTACTCCGGCTGCGGAAATACGGTTAACTGCAATCATCCCGTTGTGCGTGATTTGATTATCGATGCGTTATGCTATTGGGTGACCGAAATGCATGTGGATGGTTTTCGATTTGACCTTGCCTCAATTCTGGGTCGCGGTTCCGATGGTGAGGTGTTGACTAATCCACCTCTTCTGGAGCGGATCGCGGGGCATCCCGTATTGGCCAACACCAAGCTGATTGCAGAAGCCTGGGACGCCGCCGGACTTTATCAGGTTGGCACCTTCCCAAACTTTGGGCGTTGGGCCGAGTGGAATGGTAAGTTTCGAGATGACCTCCGCCGTTTCATTCGCGGCGACCAAGGCATGGTGTCGATTCTTGCTACGCGCTTGGCGGGAAGTTCGGATCTCTACCAGAATGATGGTCGAGCTCCCTATCACAGCATTAACTTTGTAACCAGTCATGATGGGTTCACACTTGCTGACCTTGTCCGTTATGCAGACAAACACAATGAAGCAAATGGCGAATATAGCGCCGATGGTGATAATCACAACCTGAGTGATAACTATGGTGTTGAAGGCCCGAGCGAGGATCCCGCGATCGAGTCGTTGCGTGCACGACAGGTCCGTAACTTTGCCACACTCTTGATTCTCGCCCATGGCGTTCCAATGTTGTTAGGTGGCGATGAAATCGGGCGTAGCCAGGGAGGCAACAATAATGCCTGGTGTCAGGACAATGCCATAAGCTGGTTAGACTGGAATAAATTATCAGACAATCGTGGGCTGTATCGCTTCTTCCGTCGCCTGATCGCATTTCGCCAACACCATGCTCTGCTCGAGTGCGGACCAAACCGGCTCCGGGATCGTTTT
>CBDUFN010000049.1:0-14945 GCA_965366475.1 uncultured bacterium
CTGAACCTGTTGTTGAGAAAAAGCCTGAGAAAGCTGCTCCTGCCAAGAAAAAAGGCAAGAAAGAGTCTAATACAGCTAAGATCCTTGGTCGTGTCGAACTGCCTACCCCTGCAGAACGACCACGCCGCCAACCAGCTTCAGCCGACAAAGGCAAAAAGCCCGCTCCGACAGATCGCAAACGTCCTGATCGTCCTTCACGGCCATCGACACCAAGAACACCTGGCGGCCCTGCAGCACCTATTGTGCCTGATGTTCCTTCAGAAAAAGAGGGTCGTTCGAAAAAGAAGAAGAAAGGTGGCCGCGACGCTACTGGCGCTCGTACAGAGACAGGTGGTCCACGTCGTAAGAGTAAGAGAGAGGTTTACGAGCCTGATCGTAACGAACGTTACCGTAAAGGCCGTAAAGCAAATCGTCCCGCTAAGAAGACTGAAATAACACAGTCAAAAGCTATTAAGCGTAAAATCAGGATTACCGATGTCATTACAATTGGTGAACTTGCCAAGCGTATGGGCGTTAAGGCCAATGACTTGATCAAAGAATTGATGGGTCAAGGTCAGATGGTAACAATTAATCATCCCCTCGATTTTGAGTCTGCAGCGATCCTGGCTTCTGAGTTTGGTTATGAGGTCGAGAACGTTGCGTTTGATGAGGATACTATCCTCGCTCATTCAACTCTCGATGAGAAAGTTGATGATGATGAGAATCAAGAGCCTCGTCCTCCGGTCATTACCATTATGGGTCACGTCGACCATGGTAAAACCAGTCTGCTTGATGCAATTCGTGAAGCCAAGGTCACAGAAGGTGAAGCTGGTGGTATTACTCAGCATATCGGAGCTTATGACGTCGACCTAGACGGACGTCAGATGACTTTCCTCGATACTCCTGGTCACGAAGCCTTTACCTCAATGCGTGCCCGTGGTGCAGAAGTGACTGACATTGTCGTTCTTGTTGTCGCTGCTGATGACGGTGCCATGCCACAAACCAAGGAAGCGATCAATCACTCGAAGGCCGCCGGCGTACCGATCATTGTTGCGGTCAACAAGATTGATAAGCCTGGTGCTAATCCTGACAAGGTCATGCAAGAGCTTTCTGAACTCGAACTTCTTCCTGAAGATTGGGGCGGAGAGACGATCTACGTCAATGTTTCTGCCAAGGAACATACGAATATCGATAAGTTGCTCGAAATGATCCTGTTGCAGGCTGAAGTTCTTGAGCTGAAAGCTAATCCGAATAAACGCGCCAAGGGTGCGGTCGTTGAGGCTCGCCTCGATAAGGGCCGTGGTCCTGTTACCACTGTTCTGGTTCAGCAAGGAACTTTGAAAGTTGGAGACCCGATCGTTGCCGGCCTGCATCATGGTCGTGTTAGATCTATGACCAATGATCGTGGTCAATCCGTTGAGTCGGCCGGGCCTTCTTTCCCTGTCGAAGTCACTGGCTTAACCGGTGTCCCAGAGGCGGGTGAATCATTCCACGCCGTAGAAGACGAGAAGACTGCTAAAGACGTTGCCCAGCATCGTCATCATAAGATTCGTGAGGCAGAACTCGCTAGAAGCAGCAAGGTCTCTCTGGAAGAACTTTACGCAAGAATTCAGGAAGGCGACGTCAAAGAGCTCAAGGTTATCGTTAAAGCCGATGTCCAGGGTTCTGCTGAGGCTGTTTCCAGCACATTGACAAAACTCTCTACGGATGCTTGCCGTCTGATCGTTATTCACTCAGGTGTTGGCGGAATTACAGAAACAGATATCAGTCTGGCTTCTGCTTCAGATGCGATTGTCCTTGGTTTTAATGTTCGTCCTGCACCTAAAGCTGCCGGACTTGCAGATCTTGAAGGCGTTGATATTCGCCTTTATAACGTTATCTATGACGCTGTCAATGACATCAAAGACGCCATGGAAGGGTTGCTCGCACCAACTCTCAAAGAACAGGACCTCGGCCGTGCCGAAGTTCGCGAGGCGTTCAATGTCACCAAGGTGGGTACCATTGCCGGTTGTTATGTTGTCTCTGGCAAAATCGTACGAAATGCGCATGCTCGTTTGCTGCGTGATGATGTCGTCATCTGGACCGGTAAGATGTCTTCTTTACGTCGCTTCAAAGATGATGTTAAAGAAGTCAACAATAACTACGAATGTGGTATCGGGCTTGAAAACTACAACGATGTTAAACCTGGTGATGTGATCGAAGCTTACGAGATCAAGGAATTCAAAACGTCACTTTAATTCGATCTAAGTGATCTCTATGGTGATAGCTGTTCTGCAATTGGACCTGCGATTACATGGTCCTCAGAGTCTTAAGCAGAAACGCGGAGTGATCCAGAAAGTTCTGGGTCGTTGCCGTAATAGATTTCCTGCCAGTTGTGCGGAAGTTGGTCATCAGGACCTCTGGCAGAGAGCGCTGCTCGGGTTTGCAATTGTCAGTACAGCGGAGAAGGTTGTTGCTCCGATTTTAACCCGTATTGAAGAAGAAGTGCTGGCGTCGGGAGAGTTTGATTTGATCGACGCTGACACGGAAATTATTCACTACTGAAACAGGTAATATAAAGCGTGTCAACACAACGTGCACAAAGGGTGGCTGAAACCATCCATAAAGAAATATCAAGTATGTTGATCAAGGGTCTCAAAGATCCTCGCATCGGCTTTGTAACGATTACTTCCGTTGATGTCACCTCTGATCTGCGTCAGGCTCGCGTTTATTATACGTTGATGGCCAGCCAGGACGATCGTGCTCAAACTCAGTCAGGGCTTGATAGTTGCTCCTCTTACATAAGACAACAACTCGGACGTCAACTCCACCTTCGTATCATTCCTGAAATTCACTTCGTATACGATGCCTCCTTTGATTACGGTCAGAAAATCGAAAAGCTTCTTAGCGAAGTCAAGGTAGACAAGCCTCAAGATGATTGAACAGATTCTGCAACTTATTGAAGAGAGCCAGACCTTTCTGGTCGCTGCCCATGAAGGTCCTGATGGTGATGCGACCGGTTCAACGCTTGCTCTGACAAATGCGTTGCGGGACATGGGCAAAGATGTCGTCGCCTACAATCGTGACCGTTCTCCATTGGAATATGAATTCCTGCCTGGTTACAGTTCTGTTGTTAATGAAGTCGCTGATTCTCAGATGTTCGACGTCGGTTTTGTCCTTGACTCCGGCTCTTTGCTACGTGCCGGGAGTTGGATTCGTGAGCGTTGTAAAACCCTCGTTAATATCGATCATCATCCTTACTCAGAAGACTTTGGCGATATCTATTACGTCGATACACAAGCTTGTTCCACCGGTGTCCTGATTCATCGTTTGCTTAAAGCTTCCCGTTATCCAGTTTCAGCGGACGTTGCTACCTGTATTTACACGACGATTCTTTCTGATACGGGTTCTTTCCGTTATTCAAACGCCAACCCTGAAGCGTTTCAAGTGGCCGGTGAGATGGTTGCCCTTGGTGTAGATCCGTGGTCAATCGCCTCAGGTCTTTACGAAAGTCAGGAATTTGTGCGTTTGCGCCTTCTGGCCCTGGCTCTGCCAACGTTACGCGTTTCAAGCTGCGGCCTTTATGCTTCTATTGCAGTGACGCTTGATATGTATCAAGAGGCAGATGCTGATTCTGATGCAACGGACCGTTTTATCAATTACCCCAGATCCATTCGAGGTGTCGAAGTCGCAATCTTCTTCCGTCAACTCACGAAAGACAGTTTTAAGGTCGGTTTCCGATCCATGGGCAGTATAGACGTCGGTGCTCTGGCGAGAGCTATGGATGGTGGTGGTCATCATAATGCAGCGGGTGCTACGGTTACTGGTTCCCTTGAAACTGTTCAGAGCTGGGTCTATGACCGCGTCGCAGAACTGCTTCCTGCTTAAATCATGAACGGAATTTTGATAATTGATAAGCCGCAAGGAGCTAGCTCCTTCGATATGGTCCGTCAGGCCCGTCGTTGGTGCAAGACTCGTCGCGTCGGCCATGCCGGGACTTTAGATCCTTTGGCCACTGGTGTTCTGCCTGTTGCTGTCGGTTGGGCCACACGTTTGGTTGAGTACATGATGGCCGGCGAAAAAAGTTATCAGGCAACAATGAAGCTTGGTGCCTCGACAGATACACAAGATTCTGAAGGGCAGATTCTCGAAGAAAAAGAGTGGCAGCATATTGATCGACAAGCTCTTGATAAGGCGATTACCAGTTTCGTCGGCCATATTGAGCAGTTGCCACCGATGTACTCAGCACTTAAGAAAGACGGCAAGCCTCTTTATAAGCTTGCTCGTCAAGGGATCGAAGTTGAACGTAAACTTCGCCCCGTTGTGATTGAAAGTCTTGTTGTTGATGATTTTACGCCACCATATGTCACTTTTACCGTCAACTGTGGTAAAGGAACCTATGTGCGGACGCTCTGTCACGATCTGGGCGAAAAATTAAATTCTGCAGCACATATGACCGCTTTGCGCCGTTTGTCATGTGGCCAATTCAATGCGTTGGCAAGTTACACTCCTGATCAGATTCAGGAATTGATTGAGCAGGGTAAGCCGCTGCCGATGATGTCTCCAGCCGAAGCTCTGGCTGACTGGCCGGCGTTACCAATCTCAGGTATACTGCTGGAAAAGATGCAAAATGGTGTTGCCCCTGAAATGACCACCTTTGATGTGTCGAAACTCAAAGCAGGTGACAAAGTTCGCTTTATGGCCAAGGATGAATTGCTTGCCGTTGCAAACTTTACACCCGGTGGATATGGCAAAAGACCCGGAGATTTCGAAATTATAAAGGTTTTCCCACTATCTGGAGTTGATGCTTAAATGCTTTACTCCACTAGGGATTTGTGGTAGATAATGCTTCTTTATGGTAGCTAACTGCCGTTAATAACAATAACTCATAGACAAAGATCAAGGAGGTGGCTCCGTGCTGGCCACAGAACGTAAACAAGAAATCATTGAAAAATTCAAGACCCATGAAGGTGATACGGGTTCCCCTGAAGTCCAGATTGCACTTCTTTCGGAGCGCATCATCTATCTTACGGATCATTTCCGTACCCACAAGAAAGATCACCACTCTCGTCGTGGCCTGCTCAAGATCGTTGGACAACGTCGTCGTCTGCTCGATTACTTGAAGAGCAAAAGCGTTGAGCGTTATCGGACAGTGATCAAGGAACTGAATATCCGTCGTTAAAATCAGGCAGCATACTCAACCATGTGTCCAGAGTTTGCTGCCTTTAGTTTGTTAAGTGTCATGGCCGGGAGGTTGTCCGGAGAGAGGTTCTGAGAAGTCATACTCAGCACCTGTCTCAGGCCATCCTCCTCTGCCATTTTAGGAAGCAGTATTTTACAGATGGCCGGACGGCCGGTCAGAAAGAGGAAAAAAACATGGCTTATCAAAAAGTCGAAATCGAGTTCAACGGTCAAACGTTGACAATGGAAACGGGCAAGATGGCCCGTCAGGCTGACGGCGCTGTCGTCATTACTTATGGCGAGACAAAGGTTCTTTGTACCGTCGTTTCTGCAAGAAAAATGCGGGCAGGGCAGGATTTCTTTCCCTTAACCGTTAACTACCAGGAAAAATTCTATGCCGGTGGCAAAATTCCCGGTTCTTTTTTCCGTCGTGAGCGTGGCACCACTGAGCGTGAAACTTTGATCTGTCGTTTGATTGATCGTCCGATGCGTCCGCTCTTCCCTAAAGGGTACATGTTTGAGACACAACTTATGCCAACCGTTATTTCGGCTGACATGGTTAATGATCCGGATACCATCGCTATGGTTGCTGCGTCGACCGCAGTGGCTATCTCTGATATCCCATTCGATGGCCCGATTGCTGCCGTTCGTGTTGGCCGTGTTGATGGCACCTTGGTTGCCAACCCAACAATTGAGCAGCAGGAACAGAGTGACGTTGAAATCGTTGTCTCTGGTTCAAAAGAAGCTGTCATGATGGTTGAAGGTGAGTCCAACTTCCTGTCCGAATCAGAGATGCTTGATGCGATCTTCTTCGGTCATGAGTCTTTGCAGCCTCTGATTGACGCTCAAATCGAACTGGCTAAACTGGTTGGTATCGAAAAGCGTGAGTTCATTGTTGCTGAAACTGATGCCGCACTTGAAGCCAAGGTTGTTGAGTTGGCTGAAGCTAACATCAAGGTCGCTGCCAAGATTCAAACCAAGCAGGAGCGTTACGCTGCTTTAGGTGAAAATCGTACCGCAGTTAAAGAAGCTCTCGCTGAAGAGTTCGAAGGTCGTGAAGATGAAATCAGCGCTATCCTCGGTTCCGTTGAGAAGCGTGTTGTTCGTCAAATGGTTGCTAAAGACCGCGTCCGTATCGACGGCCGTGACATGAGCACCATCCGCCCGATCTCTTGCGAAACTGGTGTCCTGCCTCGTTCTCATGGTAGCGCATTGTTTACACGCGGTGAGACCCAGGCCCTGGTTGCTGCAACTCTTGGTACCAAGGTTGACGAGCAGCGCATGGACAATGTTCAGGGGATGGAGTTCAAGAAGTTTATGCTGCATTACAACTTCCCTCCATTCTGTGTTGGTGAAACCAGCATGCGTCTCTTCCCGGGGCGTCGCGAAATCGGTCACGGTATGCTCGCAGAGCGTAGCGCTGCACAGATTCTGCCTAAGCACGAAGACTTCCCTTACACGATTCGTATCGTCTCTGACGTTCTCGAATCAAATGGTTCTTCTTCAATGGCTTCGGTCTGTGGTGCTTCTCTTGCACTCATGGACGCTGGTGTACCAGTCAAGGAAGCGATTGCTGGTATCGCAATGGGTCTTATCAAGGAAGGCGATGATGTTGCCATCCTGTCTGATATCCTTGGTGACGAAGATCACCTCGGCGACATGGACTTCAAAGTGACCGGTTCTGCTGCAGGTATCACTGCTCTGCAGATGGACATCAAGATTTCCGGTGTCACAAAAGAGATTATGACTCAGGCGCTTGATCAGGCTAAAGAGGGTCGTATTCACATCCTTGGCGAAATGGCTAAAGCGATCGATGCACCTCGCGAAGATCTCTCCAAGTACGCTCCACGTATCACCAGTATCCGTGTTAAAACTGATCAAGTTCGCACAGTTATTGGCGCCGGTGGTAAGAACGTTCGTGGCGTTATTGAGGCCACTGGTTGCGCCATTGATATCCAGGACGACGGCACTATTCATATTGCTTCTTCCGATGGTGATGCTGCCAAGATGGCGATTAAGATGATTCGCGACCTTGTGCAGGAAGCCGAAGTTGGTAAACTGTATGACGGCACCGTTCGTAAGATCATGGAATTCGGCGCATTCGTCGAAATCTTCCCAGGAACTGACGGACTGGTACATATCTCTGAGCTGGACAAAGAGCGTGTACGCGCCGTTACCGACGTTTTGAGCGAAGGTGATAAAGTTCTCGTTAAGTGTATTGGCATAGACAAGCAGGGCAAGATTAAGTTGTCCCGCAAAGAGGCCCTCGGTCAGACAATGCCAGAGGGCGAATAAGCCCTTATCGTATGATTCAACGTACAACGCTAAATAATGGCATCCGGGTACTTTCTGAGAAAGTGCCCGGGTGCCATTCTGTTTCACTCGGTATCTGGGTGAATAATGGCTCACGCCATGAGACTGCCGAAATTAACGGTATTTCCCATTTCGTTGAGCATATGCTTTTTAAAGGGACCGAACGGCGCTCTGCCCAGGCTGTGGCCCGCGAAGTCGACTCTGTCGGCGGACTCCTCAACGGTTTCACCAGCCGTGAATATAGTTGTTATTTTGTTAAAATCCTTGCTGAGAAACTGCCACTGGCCGTTGATTTGCTCGGTGATCTCATCTGTAACTCCAAATTCAATCTTGATGATATAGAAAAAGAACGTCGCGTCATTCTGCAAGAAATTGCCATGATCGAAGATAGTCCGGAGGAATTGATTCATGATCAGTTCTCCAGCAGTTTTTGGTCCGGGCACTCACTCGGTCGGCCTGTCATTGGAACTCCTGCGATTGTCGATGGTATTGATCGTCAGCAAATGCTCGATTTTATGGGCAAACGCTATGTCGGTAAAAACCTCTGCGTCGTTGCTGCAGGCAGCCTCGATCATGATGAACTGGTTGCTCTCGTTGAACACGCTCTCAATGGCATTCCTGAGTCCGGAGTTGATCAGGACAACGTTGTCCCCGTTGTGACGCGCCAGATCGAGGTTGTAAACAGAGATCTTGAACAAACCCACATCTGTCTCGGGGTTGAAGGTCTCCCGCAGAACCACGAAGATCGGTATGGCACCTACCTGCTTAATACGATTCTTGGTGGCAATATGAGTTCACGCCTCTTTCAAAAAGTGCGAGAAGACCTCGGGCTCGCTTATTCTGTTTATAGTTACCATCACAATCATTCCGATTCCGGGGCCTTTATTGTTTATGCCGGAACATCAGCAGAAGCCGCACCCCTGGTGACCCGTACCGTTCTGGAAGAATTGACCCGACTGCGCTACGAGCCGGTGGGTGAAGAAGAGCTGCAAAGCGCTAAAAATTATCTCAAGGGCGGGATGTTGCTTTCCATGGAAAGTATGGACACCCGTATGACTCGACTTGCCAAGAATGAACTTTTTCTGAGGAATGTAGGTATCAGTATCGAAGAAAGCGGAGCGCTCATCGATTCTGTAACCGTAGAGCTGGTGCAACATATGGCAGAAAGCCTTTTTATCAATGGCACTCTTAACATGCAGATAACAGGGCGAGTCAAACGCTCTGATTTTCCAGATGTTGATCTGCAGATAGGTTGATATTTATACTGTCGCAAATGGTTTACCAAATAATTGCGTCATCACATTAATACTTCTGATAGCGTTTAAGCTCTTTTCGAGGTTCCATGATTCAAGTTAAAGTTAAAAAATTACATCCACAAGCCGTTGTTCCCGGTTACATGACTGAGCATGCTGCAGGGATGGATCTTTGCACCGTAATAGAAGCTCCTGTGAGCCTTTCTCCCGGCGAACGCACCCTCTTGCCTACAGGCTTGGCTATGGAGATCCCTCCTGGCTTTGAAGGGCAGGTCAGGCCACGTTCCGGCCTGGCGCTGAAACAAGGTATTGCTTTGGTGAATTCTCCCGGAACGATTGACGCTGATTATCGGGGTGAGATAGGAATCATTATTATTAACCATGGCACTGAAATCGTTGAGTTCCAACCCGGTGATCGTGTTGCACAGTTGATTATTGCTCCTGTAACACAAGCGGAGCTCATTGAAGTCGATGATCTGAATGATTCTGCCCGTAGCTCCGGTGGTTTTGGTCATACTGGAGTCAATGGCAAATCATGATGACCTCGGATCCCTCGCCGGAGTTGATAGAATTCCCCTGTCATTTTGAATTCAAAGCCTTTGGGCCTGGTGGCGATGAAAGTCCTTTCCTTTCACAGGTTGAAAGTGCTATCTCCACTGTTGTTCAGGTTTCCAGACAGTCAATGAAAACTCGTCCGAGCTCAGGTGGTAAATATCAATGTGTCAGCGCTCTGGTCACATTGCAGAACCGGACCCAGATGGAAGCAGTCTACGCAGAACTTCGTAAAATTGATGATTTGAAGTATTTATTGTGAAATAATAGTTCAACCTTTGCACAGGAGAGGGCTGTATGCTGTTACAAGTCAATCAGGAAAATCCTCAGGGACGTCTTATTAGCCGCATTGTTGAAACCTTGAAACAAGGTGGTCTGATCGCTTACCCAACAGACACAACCTATGGCATCGGCTGTAATATCTTTAACCGTACAGGCGTTAAAAATATCTATAAAATTAAGCAACGTGACGCCCGTAAGCCTTTCTCTTTCATCTGCGCCGACCTTTCTGATGCCGCAAATTACGCACGTGTCAGTAACTTCGCTTTTAAAATAATGAAGCGCCACCTGCCTGGACCTTATACCTTTGTTCTTGAAGCCACTCGTGTTGTGCCAGATAGTTTGACGACACGCCAGAAGACAGTAGGTATTCGAATCCCCGCTGATGAAATAGCTATGGCCATTGTTCGTGAGCTTGGTCACCCCTTAGTCACAACCAGTGCCAACTTGACTGGAGAGACGCCTCTACATGACCCGATCGAAATTGATGATCTCATGGGACGTATGCTCGATATTGTTGTTGATGGTGGCATCCGTTACGGCGATCCATCAACTGTGATCAGCTTGATTGATGATCGTGTCGAGGTTCTGCGAGAAGGGTGTGGCGACATCTCATGGATAGATCAACTATGAACCGTTTAACCCCTCTCCTGATCAGCAGCATCATCTTTCCTTTTCTTTTGTTTGTGTCTGCTTCTTTCGCCGAAGAGAAACCTTTCGGAGGTGTTGGTTTGCAGGTTGTGCCAACGATTAACGGCGATCTTGTTGTTTTGAATGTTCTAGAGAGTGCTCCTGCAGCTGAAAAGGGTATGTTGCCCGGAGATTTGATCTTTCAGGTCGATAATTTCCCTTTAAAGGGCAGTGATTTTGGCAAGGTTGTTTCGGAGCACTTATGGGGCCCGGTCGGTAGCCCTGTTGAAATTTTTTATCGACGCCCCGGTGTTGTTGGTGTGAGTCGCGTGGTGTTGCAACGCTCAACAATAGACCCCCGATTAACCGTTACACCTGCTGCCCAAAACTTGTCTACGAAAGCATCCAAGGCGAATTAATATGCAAAAAGAGATTACTGTCGCCCTTTATGGATATCGTCTTACCAACAGTGAATGGTCTCCAGAGGTTTCTTTCGATGCCCTGGATGGCTTCATGGAGACGCTCCATAAGGACCTCATCTCTCTCGGTATAACAGTTACTTACCGTAAAGAACTTGAGACTGTTCTTGATGTCGATGGATACGGTGATCTTCTGAATCTCATACGAATGCGCTCCCCCAAAGACAGTATTGGTAACTTATGCCTTGGTCATGTTATTGGCCAGAGTGAGAACTGCGATTTCTTTGAAGATATTCGTCGCGGAGTTTCTCGAATTGCGTTTGCACCGGAAATGGTTGAACCGGAAGGCAGCAACAAGGTCGTCTGTCATAACTGCGGTTGTGGATGTTGACATTCCAGGACGCGTTCTGCAGGACGAGAAATTTACAATCATTAGCAAAGGGGACAGAATAAATTCTGCCCCCTTTGTTTTTAAGTTTGCTTGGATTCTTTGTTGCGCTTGCTATTCTTTCTTTTCGAACGTCCTGACATAGGCCAGCAAAGCATTCATTTCCTGAGACTCAACAGATATAAGACTTCCACCAAGAGCATCTCGCAAGCAGGCGTTGATGATGTCCTTGAGCTCCTCATCGTTGAAATCTCCTATTAAATCAAGACCTTTCCCTTGTGGATGGCACGTTGCACAACTTTTGTTTCTTTTGCCAAGCTCAGTCGATTCGTATAATGTTTTGCCTAAACCTAAAGAAGGGGATTCAATTGCATAGGCAGAGATACCAACCAGAAGCAGAAGAGTTGTAACGATGATCGATTTCTTCATGACGATCCTCCAAAAACTGTGTAAAATAAGCAAATTGTAATAGTCATGATAGGTTATCCTTGAATCCTGTTATTGACAAGCCCCTTATCACTTTGACCCTGAAAATTGATGGACGACATAAAGGGACCGTACGAGATGAAGATAAAATTAGTTGTCAGTTTAATCCTTGCGGCTCTTGCGGCCATCTTCATATATCAGAATACAGACATCGTTAAAGTTGATTTCATGACATGGTCAGTCGACATGTCGCTTGTCCTTCTGGTTTTTATCATGCTGGGTTCTGGTGTTGTTATCGGTTGGTTGTTGAATAGTTATAGCCGTTTTGTTCGTACCCGTAAGCGTGCAATAAAAGCAGAAAACAGCAAAGCAGATGATTCTCAGCTACCTGATAATGCAGAGTCCTCTTTGCCTGGAGGTAAGCACGTTCATGAGTAAGACAATCAACCCTACATTACAACTCGTGCAGGTAGCCATTGATAAAGGCACAGCGCTCACTGTTAAAGAAATTCGTACTTTACGAGCGCAAAGCCAAAAAGCTGCGACTATTTTTAAAAGTGTTTTCTGGATTGGGATTGTTATTTTCAACCTAGCTCTTTTGGCTCCATTGCCGATAGAAATAAATAAAACTTTCCTTTACGTCATCGCTTTTGTCGCCCTTGTCGTGTCCCTTGTCGTACCTATCTTTGGTCTCAGGAAGCATCAGGTCAGTCTGGAGTTACTGAAGGTTAATAAACAGATACCCAAGAAAAAGACCAGCAATGCTGCAGGTAAAATCTATATAGATCAGGTCAAGAAGCTGGATCGTCCATTTATAAATGCGGAATGTGAACTTCTTGAAGGGAGTAAATGGGGTTAGCCCCTAAGATTGCCCTTCATGTAAGTTTTTTATTGTTCAAGAGGTTGTGTCTTCGTTTAATCATGAACTGCCGGATCTTAGGGGGGAGGGTTTCATGAAAAAATACAAGATCGTGCTTCTCGTGCTTGCCGTTTTCGGTTTCGCTGCTTTTCTGTTTCTGTTGCAGGTTGATTGGGGGGCTGTCTTTACCTCTGTCTGTGATGCCTTCACATGAAAGCCAAGATAACCAGAGCAGGTTCTGCTCTGTTAACGTAAATATCCACTTCTTTGTGGATGTAGGATCATCATGAATTACAAAGTTACAAATAGTCAGAATGTTTCAAAAAACTGTCTGGTCTGTGGTGTTGATAATGATTTCGGTTTGAAAACCCGTTTCTATGAAACTGAAGAGAATGAACTGATCGCTGTGTTTACGCCTTTGGATCAGCACCAGAGTTATCCAAACGTTATGCATGGCGGGATTTCAGCGACAATCCTTGATGAGGTGATTGGCCGAGCAATCATGATGACCACGGATAGCAGCACCTTTGGAGTCACCGTTGAACTCAACGTGCGCTACAAGAAGCCGGTACCCCTTGGCGTTGAGCTAAAAGCTATCAGTCGCATTACTAAAGATCGTGGACGTATTTTCGAAGGCACAGGAGAACTTTACCTGCCTAATGGCGACGTTGCGGTTGAAGCGGAAGGTAAATATATGAAACGTCGCCTGGATCAAATTACGACGGATGATTTTACCGAGAACGAGTGGTTTGCCACTGAGGGTGATTTGCCTGCAGAGATTACCCTGTAGCTCCCGTTTGGTTGCATAAAAAGTGCCGGTTGTGAAAGTCGGCCCAAGTTCAATCTGGTGATAAAATAACAATTCAACTGTGAGATATTAATAAATCTTCCATTTCCGGGTACCGTCGAAACTTCCTGAGATGCCATCGCATGCGTGAACCAAAATTTGATTCCACCCCGGACGAACCTGACCTGTAAGCAGTGCCCCTCATCACAAAATGTTGTGACCGTTACCTTACTTTCTCTCTACCAGAATCTCTTTGATCTCGTTCGCACAACCGCTACTTTTCGCGTTTTCCTGACGGGTTGATCAATAAGGTTTGTCCTATTGATAGATAAATAATGACCGTATCGGTCGCGTATCGTCTGTCTGTATTGTATGCTTTATCAGAAGTGGCCGTGCTCGTTGTTCAGGTCACAGGGTAGGGCACGACGAAAGGAACCAACTCTACGATGACACGAATTGCAATTCCCAATGAGACACATCCTAGTGATAGACGGACTGCGATGACTCCGCACAATGTCGGCAAGTTGATGCGTGCCGGTGCCGAGGTGCTGATCGAGACCGGAGCCGGTCTTGGCTGCGGTTATAACGACGACCACTACCGTGATGCTGGGGCCCGCGTGGTTGCAGATCGTCAGGATCTCTTTGCGACGGCCGACCTTGTGCTGCGTATTCATAAGCCGCAACTTGAGGACGTTCCGCTCTTGAAAAAGGGTTCGATTCATATCAGTTATCTCGACCCGTTCAATGAGCGCGTTTTGATCGAGGCGCTGAAAGACCAAGACGTCAGTGCAATCAGTATGGAAATGATTCCTCGCACCACGCGTGCCCAAACGATGGACGCCTTGAGTTCTCAGGCGAGCCTGGCGGGTTATGTAATGGTGCTTCAGGCCGCCAACCATTTAAACCGTATTCTACCGATGATGATGACACCCTCTGGCACGATCAAGCCAGCCAAAGTCTTTGTAATCGGTGCAGGAGTGGCCGGTCTGCAAGCGATCGCCACAGCCAAGCGTCTGGGCGCACGGGTGACGGCTTTTGATACTCGGGATGTTGTTGCCGAACAGGTCGAATCGTTGGGAGCCACTTTCCTCAAGATTGATCTGGGTGAAACCGGTCAGACCGAAGATGGTTATGCTCGTCAACTGACGCCGGAACAACTTGCTCTACAGCAGCAGGGACAGGCCACGGAAATTGCCAAGTCCGATATCGTGATCACGACGGCCCAACTTTTTGGTCGTAAACCTCCACGGTTAATCGACAGCAGCACGGTGGAAAATATGCTGCCGGGCAGTGTGGTTGTCGATATGGCCGCAGAGAGTGGTGGCAACGTTGAAGGGTCCGTCCCCGGCGAGGTGATTGAGCATGCGGGTGTCACGATCATTGGCAGTGGCCACTGGTCAGGGCAGGTGAGTCATGATGCCAGCAACATGTACTCCAACAACCTCTTTAATCTGGTCGATGAATTCTGGGACACTGAGCAGAAGATTCTGGCCCTTAAGCTGGACGACGATATCCTCGCAGGTTGCCTGATTACCCACGCCGGTGAGATCGTCAATACCACGATCAAGCAACTGTACCTCTGAAGGAGCAACCATGGATCTGATCTATCTCGTTTTTATCTTGATCTTGTCGGTCTTTCTCGGTTTTGAACTGATTCAGAAGGTCCCCGCGACCTTGCATACCCCCCTGATGTCCGGCGCTAATGCGATCTCTGGAATCACTGTTGTTGGCGCGTTGGTTGGTGCCGGCAGTGAAGGCTCAACCTTGTCGATTGTCCTCGGCACCATGGCTGTTGCCTTTGCCACGCTCAACGTTGTCGGGGGTTATCTGGTAACCGACCGGATGCTGGCCATGTTCAAGAAGAAGGGGTCGAAATAAGCCATGTCGACGCTCATTCTGA
>CBDUFN010000050.1:0-14664 GCA_965366475.1 uncultured bacterium
AGTATGGCTTCGATGTTTTTTTTTATTTCACCATCGACACCGGTTATGGCGACCTGGAAAAGATTCTCCTGAATTAGGGTTTTCGCCAACCCGCTATTGCACGAAACAACTGTCAACAGCAGAGTCATGTAAAGAACAGTAATTGTCAGAGAAAGATTACTGTTTCTAAAGTGTCGAAAATTCATAAGGGATCTTTTCCCAAAAGCATTGGGGTGAAACGCGGCTGATCGTTTAAACCAACGTTCAAGATTAAAGGCCAGAGGAATCAGTCCCCTGGCCCTTAGTTCTTCTGTGAAAGGGGAGATTGCTGAAAAAGCCCTGCCGGCTCTAACGACAATCTATGCCATCAGCGCAGTCGCTGATGGCGCATCGCAAGGTCAAGCAACACCAACGCCGCCATTGACTCCACAATCGGCACCGCACGTGGCACAACACAGGGGTCATGGCGACCTTTCGCCTCGAGCGTCACAGGTTTTCCTTCAAAATCAACAGTCTGTTGTGATTGTCCGATGGTCGCAACTGGTTTGAACGCCACCCGGAAGAGCACAGGCTCACCGCTGGAGATACCACCGAGCAAACCACCTGCGTTATTGGTCACAGTACCGAGACGATCACCTTTCTTCACAAAAGGGTCGTTATGTTGAGAACCGCGCAGACAGGTCCCGGCAAAGCCTGACCCAATCTCGAAGCCCTTGGTTGCCGGAAGCGACAACATCGCGTGAGCAAGCATGGCATCAAACTTGTCAAAAACCGGCTCGCCCCAACCCGCGGGAACATTTCGGCAAACACAACTGACCACTCCACCGATAGAATCTTTGGCGTCACGTATTTCGCGAACTTTCATTTCCATACGTGCCGCAGCAGAAGAATCAGGACAACGGATAAGGTTGGCATCAACCTGCTCACGACTGATCGTCAAAGGATCGATCTCGCCAGCCTGCTCTTCACCAACAGAACTGACCCAGGCAACAATCTCAATACCATAGGTTTCACGTAGAATTTTTTCGGCAATCGCTCCGGAAGCCACACGACCAATCGTCTCGCGGGCACTCGAACGACCACCACCGCTGCTGGCCCTGAGGCCGTATTTGGCCTGATAGGTATAGTCCGCATGGGAAGGCCGCGGCACATCGTCCATCTCACCATAATCACCAGGACGTTGATCTTTGTTCCGCACCAGCAACCCAATCGAAGTGCCGAGGGTCAAACCGTTCTCCACTCCGGAGAGGATTGTCACCTGGTCGGCTTCTTCCCGTGGTGTGGTAAGATCACTTTGACCTGGACGCCGTCGATCAAGCTGCGGTTGAATGTCAGATTCAGACAACTCAAGACCGGCGGGGCAGCCATCTACAATAGCTCCGACACCAACACCATGAGATTCACCAAAAGTGCTTATACGAAATAAAGTACCAAAAGAACTGGACATTTTTAAACTCCCATAAGGATTGTCGTTGTAATTACTGTCAAAGCATTATAAACAATTCAACGCTTCTGGGAAGCCCGGAAGCAAAAGCTTTATGAATTTTATCGCCATGCGGTACAATAACTTTAGCTTTTTACACTGAATGACTACAAAGAGGACAAAAGTTTTGCACAAACTCTCAATTGAGCTGGTCCCTCGAGACCCTGAAGTCTTACAGAAGGAAATGGAACTGGTTCGTCACCACTTTCCGACCATCGACACCATAAACTTCCCCGATCTGCTTAAATTTCCATTAAGAAGTTGGGACGCTTGTGATCAAGCCAGTCAACTCTTCCCAAAGACCATCCCACATCTTCGCGCCATTGATTTCGATCTCAGTGAGCCCTTCCCTCTGGTGGAGAGTTTTAGAGAAAAGGGAATCGATAGCGTCTTGGTGATTGCCGGTGACCAACCTCAAGACATGTCGCGCCGGGTTTATCGCACCAGCTCAGTTGAATTGATTCGCGCACTCAAAGCAGAGATGCCCGAGCTGAAAGTTTACGCAGGAATAGATCCTTACCGTTCCGGCATAAAAACCGAGCTCGACTACATCAAACGTAAAATAGATGCAGGAGCAGAGGGCTTTTTCACCCAACCCTTCTTTGACCTCAGATTGATGGAAATCTTCTATGATCTGTTACCAGAGGTTGAAATATTCTGGGGCATCAGTCCGGTCATGAGTGTTCGTAGCAAAGATTACTGGGACAATCTTAACAACGCGATTTTCCCGCCGGATTTCGAACCAACGCTCGAATGGAATCGCGAGTTTGCCAAAGAAGCCATAAACTTCTGCAAAGACAACGGATCGAATATCTACTTCATGCCAATCCGTGTTGATCTGGTGAAATACCTGCAAGGGCTTTTGTAGCATTGATTTTTAACAAACCCAGTTCGCAGTGTAAGAGTTGACCTTGTCAGCGTTCTCTATTAACAGAGACTTTTACACAACGAACCATCATGAACCACAAACCTCTGGAGAAAATTATTATGTCTTTACACCGTCATTGTTTCATTCTGTTATTGGCAATTCTGCTTATCCCTGGCATTACATTGGCCAGCGACAATCAGTATAATTACATCAGCGCCACAGATCTCGAAACCCGTCTAACCGCTAAACTGCCAACCAACATCGTCGACATACAAGTTGAAGAAGAGTTCTCCCAACATCATATCAAGGGAGCCACTCCGACCCATGCGTACCCGGTTAAGAGCGCTACGGACCTTGCCAAATTCGATGCCACAATCAAGCAGCTCAAGGCGAACACTGATCCGGTTGTGATTGTCTGTCCGCGCGGAGCGGGTGGTGCCAAACGCACTTATGTCTACCTCATACAGCAAGGGGTTTCTGCCGAGCGTCTGTTGATTCTGGAAAAAGGTCAAAGTGGTTGGACCTGCGCACCTCTCACAGAAAGCATGTAAATGCTGCACGACAAGAAGAAAAGGCCACACGTTATCACCGTGTGGCCTTTTTCGCTCATGCTACCGCCCACCAGACGATCTCGGTCCTGACGCACTTGACTCGCGACCACGTCCAACCGACAGAGTCAACAAGCACCCAATCCATACAGAGCATTAACACAATCACCCAGCCTTAGCTGTGTGCCTCCGTACTGGTCTGCGTTCAATTGATGCTTTTAGCTTCGCTTCACTCAGTCAAGCGGATCAAAGGAATCCATGTCGGCATAGCACAACGGGCAAACCCAATTGTCCGGAAGATCAGCAAAAGCAGTGCCCGGTGCAATATCATTCATCGGATCTCCCTGAGCAGGATCGTAGGTATAGCCACAATTAGCACAGATATAACGCATAAAAACCTCCCTGAACCACAGTCGTCCTTCATTTAAAAGCAACT
The DNA here is from genome assembly GCA_965366475.1 of uncultured bacterium. GTDB lineage: Bacteria > Desulfobacterota > Desulfuromonadia > Desulfuromonadales > BM103 > M0040. Next base: position 3,315 of record CBDUFN010000050.1, read on the forward strand.
AAAATTAAACGGCAAAATACTTTGCCTGGGGATGATGAGCGATAATCGCCGAGGTACTCACTTCTGGAACCATCTCCATGGTCTCGGTCAAAGTCACACCGATCACCTCGGGCTCAAGCAGTTTGAATAGCATGGTGTGAGCATCAAGATCGGGGCATGCGGGGTAACCAAAGCCGTAGCGTGACCCTTGGTATCCCTGGGTGACGTAACCGGTCATATCGGCAGGCTGTTCCTTGGCAATACCAAGTTCACGTCGCATCACTTCATGCCAGTATTCAGCTAATGCATCTGTGACCTCAACACTGAAACCATGCAGCATCAAGTAATCGTGATAAGCGTCAGCTTCAAACAATCGCTTGGTTTCCATTGCAATCTGGTCACCAATGGTCACCACAAAGAAGGCTGCCACATCACCGCCTTCTTCACGACTTCGGTAGTAATCAGCAATACAGAGATAAGGAGGTGATTGCTGGCGTGGGAACTCAAAAGCCATTGCCCCATCATCCGTTTCCACAAAAACCGTATCGCCTTCGCTATAACAACGAAAATACCCGTAAGCAACTTTCGGTTGCAGCAATGCTTCTTTCAGAGAACGTTCTTTGAGTTCCTCGTAGAGAGGGGCGACAGTTGTCTTCATCAACGCTGCATAATCTTCAGCACTGGTACTGGACGTGCGGCGATATCCCCATCGCCCCCTAAAGAGAGCCTGCTCGTTGACATAAGGGAAAAGTTTGGACGGATCTATGTCGACAACGTGACGCAAACCGTAAAAGGGTGGTTCAGGGACGGGCTGACTTCGATCAATATTAACGTCTTTCACTCCCGGCTTCATGCGAGGTTTTCCATTTTTCGGCGTAGCGACCGTGGCCTTCAGATGGCCGGCTTCGTAATCCTTCAACGCCTTAAGCCCGGCAAAAGCATCAGCACAATAAACCACCGGTGCATCGTAATTCGGCACACATGAGGTTGCGACAAAATCGCTGGTAAGAGCCGCACCACCGAGCATGATCGGCACATTCAATCCCGCCTCGCGATACTGAGGCATGCTCTCCTGCATCACAATGGCCGATTTCACCAGCAGGCCGCTCAGGCCGATCATATCAACCTTGAGTTCACGTGCTTTGGCAATGATCGTTTCCGCGGGCACTTTGATACCGATGTTGAATACCTTATAACCGTTGTTGGAAAGGAGGATATCAACCAGGTTCTTGCCAATATCATGGACATCTCCCTGCACAGTCGCCAAAAGAATTTTAGTACTTTCTTCCTGATCAACCTTCTGCATGTGAGGTTCTAACCAGGCAACACTCTTTTTCATCGCCTCGGCGGATTGCAGCACGAACGGAAGGAGCAGTTCACCCTTGCCGAACAGTTCGCCGACGTGGCGCATTGCGGGCACCAGAATCTGGTTAACAATGTCGAGCGGTGGATAACGATCAAGAAGCACGGCAAGAATATCCTCGATACCATCCTTATCTCCGCGCACGATCTTCTGATGCAACTCTTCCTCGGGTCGTTTATCCTCCACTTCGTCGTTATCGTCAGCATCAACACGTTCTGAGAAATGATCGATAAAACGCCTCAGCGGAGACTTTTCCTCCTCCCCTTGCCGGTTGTAAATCAGGTCACGACAAAAGACTCGATCTTCGTCGCAGACTTGTGCCAGCGGCAAGATCTTGCCGACATCAATAATCGCGGCATCAAGCCCTTGCTCAATCGCCTCGTGCATAAAGACTGAATTAAGAATTTTCCGCGCTGCCGGGGGCAAGCCAAAGGAGATATTGCTCAATCCAAGCAACGTATAAACACCTGGCATCTCCTCTTTTATGCGGCGGATGCCGCCAAGAGTTTGAATCGCAGCATCAAGAAGATTTTCATCACCGGCGCCAATGGTGAAGGTGAGCGGATCGAAGAGAATATCTTGAGGTCGTAAGCCGTGCTTGCCGACCGCCAGATCGTAAATTTGCCGTGCGGTCTCAACCTTTTCATCGGCGGTCATGGCCATGCCTTGCTCGTTGATAGTCAGAGCAACAACAGCCGCACCGTATTTTTTTGCTAACCGACAAATTTTATCGAGAGTTTTGCCACCATCTTCCAGATTGATCGAATTAATAATGCAACGGCCGGGATAGACCTTCAGGCAAGCCTCGATGCAATCGGCATTGGTTGAATCGATCATGATCGGAATTTTCAGCGCTTCCGCATGAGTTTTAACCAGACGCGTCAAGTCATCGAGCTCGTTGCGGCCGACGTAAGCGGCACAAATATCAAGAACCTGGGCTCCCTTGGCCTCCTGGTCCAAACCGATACGAAGACAACCATCGAAATCATCTGCCAACATCGATTCTCGAAATTTTTTAGAGCCATTGGGGTTGGAACGCTCGCCAATCATGAGCGGTGGAATTTCCTGTGCGATCTCGATAGCCTGATAAAGACTTGAAAGGGACGGCTTCATATCGTCACCTCGCGTTGAGCAGGAACCAAGCCGGAACAAGCCAAAGCAAGCTGTCTGATATGTTCAGGGGTTGTGCCGCAACAACCACCAACAATACTCACGCCATCCTTCTCAACAAACTGACTCATATGATGGACAAAATCATCGGGCTTCATTGGATAATGGGTTTTACCATTGACCACCTCGGGCAATCCCTGATTCGGCATACAGGAAATACGGTACGGCCAGTTATGGCTGAGGTAACGAATATGTGAGGCCATATCGCTTGGTCCCGTGGCACAATTCAAACCGAGTGAAAAGATCGGAAAAGGTTCCAGAGTCGCGCAGATAGCGGCGATGTCACTACCGACTAGCATGGTGCCTTGCCGCTCCATCGTCACAGAGACCATCACCGGCACATCGCGACCGAGTTCTTCCAACACCTCGAAGCAGGCAACCAAAGAGACTTTGACTTGCAACAAATCCTGACAGGTTTCAACGGCCAGAACATCGACACCTGCCTCAACCAACGCTCGGATTTGTTCGGACAAAGAGGCTGAAAGTTCATCGACGGAGATATGATTCAACGATGGTAATTTTGTAGTCGGCCCAACCGAACCAGCCACGTAGCAACCACTTCGGTCACCAATCGCAGCTCTGGCATTGGCCACAGCCGCGCGATTGATTTCAACGGTTTTATTCTCCAGTCCATATTCAGCCAGAACAATTGAACTCGCGCCAAAAGTATTGGTTTCGACAACCTTTGCTCCGGCATTAAGAAACGATTCGTGTAAGGCAATAATCGTCTCCGGGGAGGTGAGGTTCAACAGTTCATTACACCCTTCACAACCTTGCCAGGCGTCATCCGGTATCGTCATTTCCTGAAGGTTGGTGCCGCAGGCACCGTCGAACAGCAGAAGTTTCTCATCAACAAAGCTCATAGCACCAATTCCCTTAAGTTTAAGCACCCAAAAATATTAGCCTTTTTCTTAAGATTATCAACCCAGGATCGGAGTAATATCATTCCTTAAATTTCAACAAAAAAGGCGAGCCCGAAAGCTCGCCTCTTAACTCAAAACCTGGAGGGAAAAATCATTGGGTTTTTTTGGCATTATCAATGGCACAAGAGATACAGACCGCTGCCGTTTCATAAAGGCCATTCTCGTTATTGAGAATTGAAGCCGGTCGCAGGTGTAACGAACAGGTCACCCGATAGCAGAGGTCACACGCTTGACTCTCCGTATCGTCAGATTTGTAATTACAGATGTGACAGATCCAGGGAGATCTTTCCATATCGTTGCTGCAGCCCATATTCTCACTCTTTCATTCGCTCTTCGATAAGTAACTTGAAGAGCATTATGCCTTCGGTAACAGACAAAGGCAAGAGGACAACAGGAGCTTGAAAGGGTATTAAATTTCGAGGAAATCAAGGTGAAAATCATCAAAACCGATCACAAGACAGCGATCGAGCAGCTTTGGCGTTTTCCAGAGAACACTGAAGAGTTCGTTGACCATCAGACCGGCGGTAATCACCACACTGTCTGGTGTTACCGGAATAGCTCCTTGTGGTTGCACCGCTCCTGCAAAAAAGGCATCTAAGGATTGTGACTTTCCTGACAAAAGCGTCAAGACCTGACCGTGAGCTCCAGAGAGACCACCATGCACAAAATAGGTGTTGTCTAACAAGGCACGATAGAGAATGAAGCGACTCTGGTAGTTATCAAGGCAATCTGCGACACCGTCAATACCATCAGGCACTACAAAGGTCTCGTCAATGCGCCCTTGCAGTTCGACAATCTCCGTTGAAGAATTGATTTGAGTAAGTCGCTCTTTTGCCAATGGCAACTTCGCTAAACCAATATCCTTTTCGCCGTACAGTGTCTGTCTATTCAGGTCGGGCCAGTCAAGAAAGCCATCATCAATCAAAAAGAGTCGACCAATCCCGGCACGAACCAGAAGCTGACTGACCGTTGCCCCCAACCCACCGACACCGGCGATCAACAAAGAAGAGCTTTCGATGACCTGCTGCTTATCTGGTCCCCAGTGGAGGATTTGTCGAGAGTAGCGATCGCTTTTCGTCACGATCAGCCCCCCGCTCCCGGCGGGAAGAATGCAAGAGTATCGCCATCGACAATCGGTGTCTGCAATCCTTGCAGGTGATGAATATTTTTGCGGTTAACCAGAATGATAGTGCCGGCATGCGGTGCACCGTTATCATCAAGAAGCTTGTGCAAAAAAGGAGTCGGGATCTTTGCCTGAGTTTTATCCAGCACACTTTGCACAGTATCACCCTCTGCCCAGGCAATATCTGTGGCCTCCTGCTTCAAAAGCATGCGAATCAGACTATAAAATTGAATCTGCAGCATGATTATCCTTTCCTTAAGCCATTCGCTGCTGGAAACCAGCATAGGTATTGGTCCCGGCCAAAACCTGCTTGCCCGGGAAGGTCGTGCGCGTACGAATCCATTGATAATAAAGACCGGCATCATTGGTCTCACCGATCAGGTTCGCACCAATGACCTGCTGTTTTTTGTTGAGAAACACTTTACGAAAACGGCCGGTCTTCTGATCATGAAGACTGACACTCTGCGTTGTGTCATCCATGCACTCGCCGATGGCAGCGACATCCACACCAAAAACTTCAGTGATGTTGTTTTTCAGGCTACCGTCATACGCACAAACCTTGCCCAGCATATTCAACGCAGCGTTCTCGCCCTGTTCGACAGCCGTCATCCAGTTCCCCTGAATCGTTGGTTCACCGGTAATGAAATCTTTGCCTTCCGCGGCATCGCCTGCAGCGTAAATATCAGTATGACTGGTACAACAATAATCATCGATCAAGATGCCATATTTCACCTGTAATCCGGCATCACTGGCCAGATCGCAATTTGGCTTCACACCTTTACCAACAATCAACATATCACTGGTCAGATCGTCGCCAGAGGCTAACCGCAATTTCAAGCGATCACCTTCTTCGATCGCCACAATATCATTCTGCTTGTGCAACTTCAGGCCGTTCTCAACGAAACGCTTTTCGAGAAGTGCCGAGGTTTCGGCATCGACCATTCGACTCAAAATTCGGTTTGAACCAACAACCAGATGTTTTTCAGCGGACGCCGGAGCATGGGAAAGTAGCGGCAAGCTAACCAGACCTGCACCGATCGCAGTAATGCTTTTAGCATCCTTCATCAATTCAACCAGTTTTTCCGCATCAGCCATGTGCCGCAGCACACTGGAACGCTCGGAGGTGAGTGTCAGCTGACGGGCTTCAGCGCCGGTCGCCAACAACAGCTTGCCGTAGGTGACACGGCGACCATCATCCATTTCCAATTGACGACCTTCACTATCAAGAGTCACAACGTTACGCCCAAAGAGTGTCGTAACTCCTATTTTTCTATAATAGTCACGATCAACAAGAAACAAGTTATCGCGATCGGTCTTCTTGCCAACAAAGTATGGTGTTAAGACACGTGAGTAGGCCGGCAAGTCCTCGCGATCTATGATTGCCACAGTCGCTTTGTCGTCATATTTTCGCAAAGTGTGCAGCGCCTGTAATCCAGCCGCGCTGTTACCGACAACAACATAATCAAAAGATTCTGCCATATCAGACCTTTCATAGAGGAGGAGCCCACATGCAATGCAGGCTCCTCGCTCATTCATAAACCAATAAAGACCTATGCCAACCCAAGAGATTGAAGCTTCGCCTCAGTCGGAATGCCATCGGTTCCCCAACCGCGAACTTCGTAATAGTCCGGGAGCATTTTCGGAAGTTTGCAGACTTCACCTTTATACGGCCCATCAGGAAGAGGCTCTTCCAACATCCGTTTCGGCAATTTGTCCTGAGAAGGATCAATTCCCGCACCGAGGTTAAAGACACGCTCCATGTTGTAGATGCGATCACCTGCTTCGAGCAGTTCCTCATCGCTCATATTTGTACCAGTCGCCGCATTACAGAACTTGGTAAACTGCGGCACACCGATACCGAAGGTGGTAAAGAGACAAACGCCTGCCGAATCGACCACAGCAGTGAAATCCTGGAAGATTTTCAGCCAGCCGGCTTTGCCTTCAGTTTCTGCTGGGTCAAGTTTTTCAGGTAAACCGAGAATTTCTGGAGAGATCAGGTAACCGCGCACATGACAGGCACCACGATTACTGGTGGCATATTCCAGACCCATACCTTGAACACCGCGTGCGTCATATGCTGGAAATTCGAGTTTTTTAACCGACATTGACAGCTCAGGAACACCATAGCTCTCAGCCAACCGGTAAGACCCCAAACCGATCTTTTTACCAAAGCCTTCGCCTTTACCCGTCATTTCAATCAGCTTGACCATGGCGTCGGCATCGCCGAATTTCAAAGACATACCGATTTCTTCTTCACTGATCAGCCCTTTCTCAAAGAGCTCCATGGCGCAGCCAACGGTAGAACCTGCAGTGATCGTATCCATTCCGGCCTCATTGCAGATATAGTTGGCCTTGGTAATTGCAGCCAGATCTGAAATTCCACATGCAGCACCAAGAGCCCAGAGGGTTTCGTATTCAGGACCTTCACCGTCGCCGGCATACTTGTTGTCCACAACTTTGGTCACTCGACCGCAGCTGATAATGCACCCCATACAGCTTTTGTTGCGCTTCAGATATGTCGAAGCCAAGGTTTCTCCGGAAATAGCCTCGGCACCTTCGAAGGTTCCACTCTGAGCATTGCGCGTTGGCAAAGCGCCGCTCTGGTTCATAATGTTGACCAACACAGGAGTTCCCAGAGCGCCTAAGCCCTCACCTGTGACAGGGTTCTCTTTCAACATGCCGTAAGATTCGAGAGCAATATCACGATAGGCTTTCGGATCTGCGATCTGGACTCCACCGGTACCGCGAACGGCAACAGCCTTGAGATTCTTGCTGCCCATCACCATACCGACTCCACTGCGTCCAGCAGCACGGTGTTTATCATTAACAATACAGGCATAATGCACGCCAATCTCTCCTGCTGGACCGATGCAGGCAACCTTGGCATCACCATGAAATTCGCTGAGAATGGCATCTTCCGTCTCGTTGGTAGACTTCCCCCAAAGATGCAAGGCACCAATCAACTCAGCCTTATCGTTGTGTATCTGAAGGTAAACCGGATGCGCCGATTTCCCTTCAAAGATGATCATGTCAAATCCACTGTATTTGAGCTCGCAGGGGAAATACCCTCCGGAGTTGGAACTGGCTATCGTTCCTGTAAGAGGAGATTTTGTTACCACCATATAGCGACCGTTGGCCGCACCATACGTCCCGGTGAGGGGCCCTGTCGCCATAATCAGTTTATTCTCGGGGCTCATCGGATCAACGTCAGGAGAAATCTCTTCTGTCAGATATTTAGAAGCCAGACCGCGACCACCAACATAGGCCTTCGCCCATTCTTCATTGAGTGCTTCGGTGGTGCAGGTTCCTGCCGTGAGATCAACACGTAGTAATTTACCCTTCCATCCCTTATCCATATCAGACCTCCATCTGCCCATCTTTCATCGTGTTGACGAAACGCAGCACTTTCTGCCGCAGCGGCTTGTCTTCTTCACCCAGAGTCAAGCACTGGGTTGGACAGAAGGCCACGCACTCGGGAGTGTCTCCTCCGCAGAGGTTACACTTATCTGCTTTACCGGTACTATCGACATATTTGATCATGCCGAAGGGACAAGCGCTGACGCAGGTGCGACAACCAACGCATTTAACGTCATCAACAGTGACAACACCACTGGACATATCTTTGGTAATTGCGTTTTTAGGACAGGATTTTTCGCACCAAGGCTCATCACACTGCATGCAAGTGACAGTAATAAACTTGGCTTCTTCGAGGAAAATTTCATTGAAAATACGGGAACGACTAGGGGCGAACTCACCGGCGTTTTTGAAAGAACAGGCTAGTTCGCACGTCTTGCAGCCAACACATTTGGCCGGTTCGATACGAATCAGTTTTTGCATATGCAACCTCCCTTTAGTCTTGCCTGAGCACAGTAAAGAAACGATGGCTTCAGGAATGAAAACCCATGCTGCATCAGCACTATTATTTAAGAACCAAAGCGGTTCAAAGCATCAAATCAAGCAAATGCTACAATTACATATGGCACAGAAATGCCGGCGGATAAATCACGCAATAGAAACCAAGTATCACACGATATCCGTTAGTCAAATTTTAAGGTGACTTAGAAACAATTATTCATCGCTTTTTAACAACTCATCAAGGCGAGAGCACTTGATCTGAGTGGCAAAACCCACACAACAGAACCGGTAACGCCTCGACAAAGGCTCACAAATTACAACGCATACCGCCCTGCCAATTGGCCACAAAATACCGTTATTTAACAAGCAGAGAAAACCAAAGGCAACTCACTAATTTCAAGACAGAAACAACTCTTTAGAAATTAATTTACGAAAGGTTAATAATTCTAAATAGATCGTACTGAGGTTTATGTCAGTCGTGGAGCATCACCATTGCATGGCATGATAATTGAAATTAACAATTCCTTAGACAACACATTCCAACACTCGACTTTCCTCTTCGAGAAATTGTTTAAGGAGTTCATCATGCAAGAATGTGAATTGCTAAGTACATGTGGATTTTTTCAAAAGTACCAGGATACTCTCGACCTTGCTTGCCGTGGGTTCATCAAAACGTATTGCAAAGGCGCCAGCATGGACGAGTGCAAACGCAAAGAGTATCGCATGGAACATGGCAAACCACCGGCAGACGATATGCTTCCAAGCGGCCATACGATGCCCAAACAAAGATAAGGGTTCAGTAACAACATGCCCTTACAATGAAAAACTTTAAAAAGGCGAAGCCAACACTGGCTTCGCCTTTTTGTCTTTTCATTTAGTCGCGACCTCTTCGAGCAGGAAGTAATCCTTGATCACTCAACAGGTCGAACAAGTTCACACCTTGCCCGTTTCAATTCATCGATCATTTTTTCAATCAGCATCGAAAACTATCCAAGCAACACCAGCAACGGACTGAGAGTTCACAACAATGGTTAAAGTTTGACACCGTTCGCAATAAGGACACGATTACTCAAGGACTCTTGACCAGAAAAATTGAGCAGGTATTATTCTTCATAGATTTAAAAAAATATTCACATATAGCATCAACGATAAAGAGGACTCTAAAATGCTGATTCGATCTTTCAATCCACCCATTCGCACCCTTATGGGACCAGGACCATCCGATGTTCCTCCACGTGTTCTTGAAGCTCTGTCCCGACCAACAATTGGCCACCTTGACCCAGCCTTTATTACCATGATGGACGAACTTAAAGAGCTTATGCAGTATGCTTTTCAAACTGAAAACGCCCTGACTATGCCAGTTTCCGCACCAGGCTCAGCAGGCATGGAAACCTGTTTCGCCAATCTGGTGGAACCAGGCGACAATGTCGTTGTTTGTCAGAATGGTGTCTTTGGTGGACGCATGAGAGAGAATGTTGAACGCTGCGGCGGCGTAGCAATCATGGTGGAAGATGCGTGGGGAGAAGCGATCGATGCAAACAAACTTGAAGACACACTAAAAACCAATAAAGACGCCAAGATTGTTGCCATGGTACATGCCGAAACTTCAACGGGCGTGCAATCTGATGTCGCAAGTCTGGTGAAAATTGCTCATAAATACAGCTGTTTGACAATCGTTGATGCCGTCACCTCTCTCGGTGGTTCTCCGGTCAAAGTCGACGAGTGGCAAATTGACGCGATCTACTCAGGCTCGCAAAAGTGCCTTTCCTGTACACCTGGACTTTCTCCAGTCAGTTTCAATGATCGTGCCTTGCGAAAAATCCGTAATCGCAAATCGAAGGTGCAGAGCTGGTTCATGGATTTAAACCTGGTCATGGGTTACTGGGGAGAAGGCAACAAACGCGCCTATCACCACACGGCACCGATCAACGCCCTTTATTCACTACATGAAGCCTTATTGATTTTAAGCGAGGAAGGACTCGGCAACGCATGGGATCGCCACTATAAAAATCACCTGGCACTACGGGCAGGTCTTGAAGCGATGGGACTGACCTTTATTGTGGAGAAATCTGACCGTTTGCCACAGTTGAATGCCGTCTCTATTCCCGAAGGAGTTGACGACGCCCAGGTTCGCAGTCGTTTGCTTCAAGAATTCAATCTTGAGATAGGTGTCGGACTTGGTGCACTGGCTGGCAAGGTCTGGCGGATCGGTTTGATGGGTCATTCCAGCCGAGCTGAGAACATTCTGCTTTGTGTGGGTGCTCTCGAGTCTGTTCTGGGGGATATGGGCGCCAACATCAAGAAGGGAGTTGCTTTACCAGCAATGCAGAAGGCGTTAAGAAAGAGGTAGTTTTTTACCCACTAAAAAAGAGGAGGCCGCCGAGGATCGACCCACGGCTTGACTCCTTTCTCTTTGAACTTACCGTTCGATTGCTGATAATAATCCAAGTGATGGAAATGAAAAGCCCCAACCGTGAAGGGTTGGGGCTTGATTTTGTTTACTAAAAGTCACAACAATTGTTCTTCGATTTTCCTCGACCAACAATTGTTCCTTCAGCGTCAATCGCGTCGACACTAAACACATAACGATGGCTACCTGAAGGAGGACAAGGCCCGTTGTATCCCGACTTGAGCATTCCTTTCGCTAGTGTTGCTTGTCCCGTATAGGTGACTTTACCACCACCATGATCCCAGTTTGGAGCATCTAAGTCTTTGAGTTTTACTTTCAATTGCTTCGTTTCTGAGGGAATATTTCCCAAAGAAATTTCTGGAGATGTTCGAGAACATTGATCCTCTTTAGACCATTTGTAAACAACATCAAGATTGACTGCATTTTCAGCAACCGTAGCCCCACACCCCGTCAAAAAAACGATTGAAACAAGTAAAACAATGAACTTTTTCATCGAGTTCTCCTCCTCAGGATAATGACAGTACACC
>CBDUFN010000051.1:0-14635 GCA_965366475.1 uncultured bacterium
TCGACGATCGTTGGCAGGCGGTGGCGATAACGTTTCTGATCTTTGCCGTGGTGGCATTGTCTCAAGACATCATTCTCGGTAAAAGCGGTATGTTTAATATGGGCCAGGCGCTTTTCTTTGGCATGGGCGCTTACACAACCGCGATCCTCAATAACGAATACGGTTGGTCGATTATTGCCACGATTCCAATGGCGATCATCATACCGGCTCTGTTCGGCATTTTGCTGGCCGGACCGATTGTTCACTTGCGTGGTGATTATCTCCTGGTTGTCACCATCGGCTTCAATATTGTTTTTGTTCAGGTTCTTCAAAACAATCTGGGCGGTATAACAGGCGGTCCGAACGGAATCTTCGGCCTCGATTCGTTGACCTTCTTCGGCTATGACATGATGAGCCAAATCTCCGTTTACTATTTTGCTTTCATCGTTCTGCTATTAACCCTCTGGGTGATGCACAATCTGGCAGGGAGCAAGCCGGGACGGGCTCTGCACTATCTGCGCGAAGATCAGCTTGCGGCCGAGAGTATCGGAATCAACACCCGCGTCTACAAAATCTTCGCCTTCGGCCTCGGCGCCGGCATCGCCGGTCTCGCCGGTACTGTCTATGCCACTCAGTATTCGGCTGTCAGTCCGGAGGCTTTCGAGTTTATCCAATCGGTGCTCTTCTTCAGTATCGTCTTGGTGGGTGGCTCTTCAGTTCCGGGAGTGCTGATCGGGGTGTTCGTGATGTTTGTGTTGCCGGAGATCTTCCGCGAGTTTGCCACTTGGCGTTACTTTATTTTTGGTTTTGCGATGATTGCGGCAATGATCCTGCGGCCACGTGGTATCTGGCCAGCAACTTTCGGAAAAATCCCCAAGTTCTTGATCAAGGAAAATAACCATGGCGCATAATGAACTGATATTGACCGACGTCACCAAGCGCTTCGGGGGATTGACCGCCGTCGATGCTTTAGGCTTCAAAGTCGAAAGTGGCCAAATTTACGGCATCATCGGGCCCAACGGGGCGGGAAAGACCACGGTCTTCAACTGTATTACCGGCATCTACAAGTCGGAAGAGGGCTCGGTTCTCTGGCGAGGTGAAGAGATTCGCGGTATGACCCCTTACCAAATTGTTGATCGCGGTATTGTCCGTACCTTTCAGACCATTCGTCTGTTTGGCCAGATGTCGGTCGCTGAAAACATCATGAGCGGTCGTCACATTAAGAGTACGCAAAGTTGGTGGCATGGGATCATTCCTACCCCCGGGAAAAAGCGCGATGAGCTGGAGAACTGGCAGAAGGTTGAAGAGCAGCTCGAATTCTTTAATCTGAGCGAGTTTGCGGCAACTCCGGTTGGCTCTTTGCCCTACGGTATCCAGAGGCGGGTTGAGATAGCCCGTGCGATGGCTGTTGAACCCACATTACTGATTCTCGACGAACCGGCAGCCGGTCTTAATGACAAAGAGACCTTGGAACTCCTGGAAACAATCTTTAAAATCCGTGACAAGGGGGTTACCGTGCTGCTGATTGAGCATGATATGGACATGGTTATGGAAGTTACTGATTATTTGACAGTGATCAACTTCGGCAAAAAAATCGCAGAAGGCACCCCCGAAGAAATTCAGAAAAATCCGGCCGTCATCGAGGCCTACTTGGGAAGTGAGGATGACGACGATGAGTAATGACGTCTTGTTTGAAATTAAGGATCTGGAAGTCTCTTACGGCAGTATCGCCGCGATTAAGGGGATTTCTCTGGAAGTGCGTAAAGGTGAAATCGTGACCATTCTCGGTGCCAATGGTGCAGGGAAAACGACCACCATGCGAACCATCAGTCAGCTGCTCAAAGCCAAAGCCGGTTCGATTAAGTTCAAGGGTGAGGAGTTGACCGCGCTACCGGCTCACAAAATTGTTAAACTCGGTATAAGTCACTCACCTGAAGGGCGTCGGGTCTTCGGCGTGTTGACGGTGGAAGAGAACTTGATGCTTGGGGCTTTTTCACAGAAGAAAATGGATAAAGACGTCCTCGATTGGGTGTTTCAGCTCTTTCCTCGCTTGAAAGAGAGACGTAAGCAGTTGGCTGGAACTCTCTCCGGTGGCGAGCAACAGATGCTGGCTATTGGCAGGGCTCTGATGAGTAAGCCCGAAATGCTATTGCTCGATGAGCCTTCACTGGGTATTGCTCCAATTCTGGTTAAGGCAATTTTCAAGCAGATTAAGGAGATTGCCAAGAGTGGAGTGACGGTGTTGCTGGTTGAGCAGAATGCGAAGGCAGCTTTGAAACTGGCAGATCGCGGCTATGTTCTTGACGTGGGTAAAATTGCTCTTTCGGGAACCTCTGAAGAGCTCTTGGCTTCCGAGAAGGTTCAAGAGGCTTACCTCGGCAAAAAGCATTAACCAGACAACTCTTATTTAGAGAGAACACGACAATGAAAGCCAAAGATATTCTGGTCCACATCGATTCTAGGTCAACCTGTTCTTCACGATTGGTTACTGCAATACAACTGGCGAAACAACAGCAAGCTAAATTAACAGGTCTCTATGCTATTCCGCCCTACCAGGAGAAGCAATATGATCTGCCTTATAAACTTGCGGAACAGGCGCAGAAAAAGTTTGATAAGAAGGTTTCTGAGGCCGGTCTCGAGTCGGAATGGATCTGTGTTAATACGGCATCGAGTGATCTTGATCTGATGCAGTCGATCAATCTTTACGCCCACTATCGCGATCTGCTGATTGTTAGCCAATCTGATCCTGACACAAAGGATTTGTCGATCCCACGCGAGTTGCCGGAAAAGGCAATTCTTGGAGCGGGTCGTCCGGTGTTGGTCGTTCCTTACGCCTGCGATATTAAAACCGTCGGCAAAAGGATTATGCTGGTCTGGCGTGGTGGCCCCGAGTCATCTCGTGCCCTGCATGACTCAATGCCTTTTCTCCGCTCTGCTGAATCGGTTCATGTGATGTCGATACATGGCTACGGCGGCGATGAATCCTACGAATCACACAATGCCGATATTTGTAATCACCTGGCTCGTTACGGTGTCAATGCAATAGGTGAAACACATGTGACCGGCGATCTCAGCGTCGGGGACATGCTCCTTAACCGCAGTGCCGATGAAGGAATTGACCTGCTGGTGATGGGGGCGTTTACTCAGTCACGCCGCGGCAATCAGATGCTTGGTGAAGTCGGCCGATATCTACTTCAGTATATGACTGTCCCTGTTTTGATGTCGCACTAACGTTCTGCATTCCTGATCGGTCAAGGAGAGACCATGGACAGAACGATTCAAGAGTTGACCTGGGAACATGATGCAATTATAGACTCTTCCTCAGACGGCCTGTTTGTGTGCGACGCAACAGGCCGTATCCTGCGTGTTAATCCTGCTTCACAACGAATTAATAGTGCTTCAGCCGAGCAACTTGTCGGACGTGATTATCAAGATGCTGCCGAAGAAGGGCTGGTTATTCTACCTTCTGCTGCGCTGGAGTCTATCAAGAGTTGCGATGTTGTTAGCCTGCTGCAGGAAAACCGTTTCGGTCGCAAATTGATTTCTACAGCAACTCCGGTTTTTGACGATGCCGGCAAGTTGATCCGTGTGGTGGTCAGCGAGCGGGATATTACCGAGACAGATCGTCTACAGCGTCAATTGGAGGAACAGCAGGCGATAGGTGACCATTTCCGGCACCAGGTTCAGGAGATGCAGGAAGAGTTTTTGACGAGTCGGCCGGTGATTGCCAAGAGTCCATGCATGGTGAACGTTCTCAAGCAGGCTCTCAAGGTCAGTGAAGTTGATTCGACAGTTCTGATACTGGGGGAATCCGGGGTTGGAAAAGGATTGATTGCCGATCTGATTCACAAGAACTCTCGCCGAGCCGAGAAGCCAGTCATTAAAATCAATTGTGGTGCGATTCCGGAAACCTTGATTGAGGCTGAACTGTTTGGTTATGAGAAGGGTGCCTTTACTGGAGCCTCTGGTAGTAAACCCGGTCATCTCGAACTGGCTGATGGCGGCACTCTTTTTCTCGATGAAATAGCAGACCTGCCTCTCTCTTCACAAGTTAAACTTTTACGTTTTATGGAAGACGGGAGGGTGACTCGTTTAGGCAGTACCTATACTCGAAAGGTTGATGTGCGGATCCTTGCCGCAACCAACCGTGACTTGGACAACTTTGTTGATACAGGACAGTTTCGTGCCGATCTCTTCTATCGCTTGAGTGTCATCCCCTTGACCGTTCCTTCTTTACGTGAGCGGAAGGAATGTCTGGTTGAGCTGATTCGTACTTATCTTGACTACTTTGCTGAAAGATCAAATGTTTCGAGGAAACTTGATGCAGATGCTCTCGATGCATTGGTCCATTACCACTACCCCGGAAATGTAAGAGAATTGATGAACATCTGTGAACGATTGGTGGTGATGTCTGACACTCAAGTGCTTACTTTGAGTGATCTTCCGCAAACAATCTTCTCCGGAAGGGGGCAGGGTGAAGGATTGTCACAAGGTTCTTGGCCGACAGATGTGAGTATGACTCAGATTCTTGAAAGTGTTGAAAAACGCGTTTTGTCTGATGCTAGTAAGCGTTGTCGTAAGCAGCAAGATATTGCAGAGGTTTTGGGGATGAGCCAACCTACGGTCGCGCGTAAATTGAAAAAATACGGAATTTCTCTGCGCGATGGACATGAAGAGGTTTAGAAGGTGCCTCAAAAAAGGTGCTTTGGGTGGTAGGACGTTTGTCTCGGCTGTGTCTGGGCGTGACAAGTTTGATAGCGCTAAGTTGAATGGATCGTTTTCGTTTTGTTCTCCTTGTTTTACTGAAGCTTATTAATTATAATTTGTTCCAATTTATTCTCGGAGGGGTTTATGCTCTTAATTCGTATATTTAAATTTCGCACGTCACTTCTCACTCTGGCTTTCCTGCTGTCTCTTGGTTTGTTCGCATCCGCTGAAGAGCAAGCATACCAAGCTGTCTCTGATGCAGGCATTACCTATCGCATCACATTTGCTGAAGAAACACTTGAAGTCATGAAGCCCTTGCATGCAACGCTTAGCATGACTGCTGATGACGGAACCCCTGTTTCGGATGCAATGGTTACCTGTTCTCTGACCATGCCTGCGATGGCCATGCCTAAGAATGTGCCGTCAGTTAAGCCCTTGGGTGAAGCGGGGCTTTATGAAGGTCTTTTTCTCCTGACGATGGGTGGCCTATGGCATGTTGAGCTCTCGATTGTTTCTGCTTCTGGTCAGACAGATTTTGCCGTAATTCCTATTGCGGGAGTTGTTTCTGGAGACGAAGCTGGTGATAGCGTCGATGCACAGCTAGAGTCGCTGTTTCAGAACAAAACAAAATAAGGGTGATCTTGATTTTTACGGTTTGCTGAAGATCGGTTGTTTGATTTTTTAAGGGGGCGGGGTTATTCCGGCCCCTTTACTTTTCTTGTTTTTTTTCTCTCTTTTCTGGTTCCTCATTTTTCATTTTCTTTTCAATAGAAAAACCCCAACGAAAATAAGAAGAGTCGCTCCATAGTCCGCAACGTCTATCGGTTCACCAACAATAAACGCGCCGATCAATAGTGCGACTACGGGGGGGATATAGGTCACTGATGACGCCGATACTGCCCCCAGCTGTTCAACAATGTAGTAGTAGAGAATGTAGGCGAGTCCTGTTCCGAGCAGGCCAAGGCCAATAACCAGCCCGGCTGCGGCATGTGTGTCGGTCAGGATATTTGTCATCCCTTTGTAGCTGGTAAAGGTGGCCAGTAGAAGTAAGCCGAGACCTAGTTGATAGGTTGTGAGAGCTGCGGCTGGTACCTTTAAGGGGATAATGTATCGTTTGGCATAAACGAATGACGCCCCGACGCTGAGAGATCCTGTCACCATATAAAATACACCTTCGAGGTTCGTTGTTACGAGATCGTCCCCAGAGGGTCTGCCGATTATGACCACGCCGACAAATCCAATTATTACCCCAGCTATCTTTAGCTGTGTTGCCTTTTCTTCTGCCAGAAAAATTACAGCCAGCAAGAAGGAGAAAAGAGGGATTGCTCCACTCAGCGCGCCCGCTACTCCTGAAAGTAGAAGTGATGCTCCCTTGGCATATCCGTAATAGTATATTGCCGTTGCCAGTAAGGCCATGACCGTAAAGTGGTGTGTGTGCCGTAAATGCCTCCAGCTTAATGTGTTTCTAGACCATGCATATATGAGGACAGGGATGAAACCGAAAAGAACACGAAAGAAAACGATTTGGGTTGGAGAGATCAGCTGCGAGGCCAACTTCATGTATATGAAGTTGCTACCCCAGATGACTCCGAGGAGACAGAAGGCAAACAATGGTAAGGAGGTGGCCTTGCTTTTCAATGTTATGATCGCCTCTCGGTGTGGTCTAGGTTTGCGAATATATTAGCATGGAGGCAAGTGTTAGCCTCACCATTCCTTTTACTTTCTTTCCGATGAGCGGTATCGCTGGTCGATAGGCTCTCGTGATTGAAGAGGTTCTTCCCAGAAATGCTTTCGTGCAATTCTGTCAACATCGGCCTGACTCAATCCGATATCTTTCAGTAGCCGTTCATCCATTTCTCGAAGTTGCTTCCGTTGCTCAGCGAGTTGGTCCCATCGTGTAATGGTTTCACCGATACGTTGCAAGAGGTTGCCAAGGTGCTGCCAGAAGCCAATGAGAGGTTGTTCTGTTGTGTAGTTGTCGTTACATCTTTCAGCTAACATGATCCTTCCTCCTTGTTGTGTTGCGTGGTGAATTTTATAGGACTATGCGACAGGGGTCTTGATCAATCAAACGAATTGTGTTTATGTTTACTATCAATAAAATTGATGTGTGGGGAGCTATGTCTACAAATTTACCAACGGAATTGCTGAGAACCTTTGTTGCTATCGCTGATACAGGAAATTTTAGCCAGGCCGCTGAGTTGGTTCATCGCACTCAGTCGGCAGTGAGTATGCAGATCAAGCGTCTGGAAGCACTGGTTGATAAGCCCCTTTTAAAAAGGGATAGCCGGCACTCAAGCTTGACGGCTGATGGTTTGACTCTTCTTAACTATGCGCGACGTATTCTTAAGTTGAATGAAGAGGCTGTGTCGCTTTTGACACGGCCAGAACTTACCGGGTGGGTGCGTATCGGTTTGCCGGATGACTATGCGACCAGGTTCCTACCTGAAATTCTTGCCGGATTTTCCCGGACCCATCCGCGTGTTCAGGTTGAGGTGACTTGTGATCCGAGTGTTCAGCTGCGACGACGCATACAGCGTAAAGAGTTGGACCTTGCGATGACAACTTCGGCTGTTTCTGATGAAGAGAACACCCTTCTTCTGCGTCGTGAGCCGATGGTTTGGGTGACCTCTGAGCAGCATCTGCAGCACGAAGAAACTCCAATGCCGCTGGCTCTTTTCCCAGATGATTGTTATTGCCGGCGTTGGGCTTTGGAAGCCTTGGAGAAAGCGGCTATTGAGTATCGAGTTGCTTATACCAGCCCGAGCATTATGGGGTTACAGGCAGCGGTGCTTGCCGGCTTGGCAGTGACGGCTATTAGTCAAAGTATTGTGCCGCCGGGAATGCGTCAATTGCGTCCAGAGGAAGGTCTTCCTTTATTGCCTAGCGCATCTTTTCTTTTGCATCGCAATCCTGAAGCCAATAGCTGTGTTGTTGATTCTTTAGCTGAACATATTGCTAAAGCTTTTGGCGCAAGGCTTGATTCATGATGTTGTTTCTCCTTTTACGGCAACTTATTCTTTTTTGAATAAATTATCTAATAGTGAATATAGACCACCATAGGTTCTCGTAAATAAAGTTTCCTGGATTGTGTAAGAACCTTTAATTACGGGAGCTTATTGATCAAGCGTGGCTCAATACACTTGGTACCCTTCTTGCTCTAAAAAGTGTTGACTCTTGTGCGTGCGTTCTGTTCGTGCATTTTGTGGGTCCGTGGTGTTGCCGTGTTGGCCTTATGAAGGCTAAAATGGTCGTTGAGGTTAATGACAACTGCCCGGTTTTGCCTGGTGCCGGGATTGAAGGAAGAAACTATGGAAAAGGACGTCAATTTGAAAATAGTTCCGGAGCGTGGTGCGGCCTCTGAAGGAAATTTTTATTCTGCGATGAAGAGTGCTATCGGGCCAGGGATGAACGAAAGAATTCAGCGACTTCGCAAATTAAGTGTTGATACGGAGCCTGGTCTTTCCATTGAACGCGCTCTGCATGAGACCGCCTTCTATAAGGAAAATTACGGTAAGTACTCTACCCCGATGCTGCGCGCTCTGAATTTCCTCGATCATTGTCAAAAGAAGACACTCTATCTTGGTGATGATGAGTTGATTGTTGCCGAGCGCGGGCCGCGCCCTAAGTCTGTTCCAACCTTCCCCGAATTGACTTGCCACTCTGTTGATGATTTTCATGTCTTGAATACCCGCGACCAGCAACGCTATGTGATCAGTGAAGAGGATGTCGAAACTTATGCGCGTGAAGTCATACCCTATTGGCAGGGAAAGACAATTCGTGAACGAATTTTCAGCCACGTTCCTGAAGAGTGGCGGGCAGCTTATGAAGCAGGGCTTTTTACTGAATTTATGGAGCAGCGGGCTCCAGGTCATACTGCTCTGGATGGGAAGATCTACATCACGGGAATGATTGATTACAAGCGTCAGATCGCTGCTGAAATAGAAGCGCTTGACTATTTAACCGATCCGGAGGCAACCGACAAGTTCGAAGAGCTCAAGGCGATGGACATCTCCTGTGATGCGGTGATTGTTTTTGCCGAGCGTCATGCCGATCTGGCCGAAGAGTTGGCCGCTAAAGAGGGCGATCAAAAGCGTGTTGCAGAGCTTAAAAAAATCGCTGAAGTCTGCCGCTGGGTTCCGGCCAATGCGCCACGGACGTTTCATGAGGCTATTCAGATGTACTGGTTTGTGCATCTGGGGACTATCACAGAGCTGAATGGCTGGGATGCCATGAACCCCGGGCATTTCGATCAGCATCTGGCGCCTTTTTACGAGGCAGAACTTTCTTCTGGCACTCTGACCCGCGAACAGGCCAAGGAGCTGCTTTGCTGCTTCTGGATCAAAGTGAACAATCATCCTGCTCCACCAAAGGTTGGTATAACCGCAAGAGAAAGTGGCACATACAATGATTTCACCAATATCAATATCGGCGGCATTACAAGTGATGGCAAGGATGGTGTGAGTGAAGTCTCATACCTCATGCTTGAGGTTGTTGAAGAGTTGCATGTTTTGCAGCCCGGAAACTCTGTACATGTCAGCAGTAAAACTCCTGATCGCTTCCTTGATGCTGCTTGTAAGGTAATTCGTCAGGGCCACGGTTACCCCTCAATCTTCAACCCTGATGTTTACATTGTGGAGCTGTTGCGCCAAGGAAAAACCTTGAAGGATGCTCGAGAGGGCGGCTGTAGCGGCTGTATCGAAGTCGGTGCATTTGGGAAGGAAGCTTATGTCTTGACTGGCTATTTAAATGTACCCAAAATCCTCGAGGTAACTTTAAATAATGGCGTTGATCCTGTGACCGGTAAGAGGGTCGGGATCGAGACAGGCAATCCTTGTGACTTTTCTGGTTATGATGAGCTTTATGAGGCCTTCGTCAAGCAGTTGAATTTTGTTGTGGATACCAAGATCCGCGTCAGTAACTACATTGACCGAATGTTTGCCAAGTACGCTCCGGCTCCTTTTCTCTCGGTTGTGATTGAAGATTGTATTAGCAAAGGGCGGGACTATTACGACGCTGGCCCTCGATATAATACCAATTACATTCAGTGTACAGGACTCGGCACGACGACGGATAGTCTGTCGGTTCTTAAAAAACATATTTACGAAGAAAAGACGTTCAGTATGGAGCGCCTTCTCGCTGCGGTTGGTGATAATTTCGAGGGCGAGGAGTTCGTACGTCAGACCGTTCTTAATAAAACCCCCTTCTTTGGTAACGATGATGACTTTGCTGATGATATCGCCTTGCAGGTTTATGCTGATCTGTTTGACGCAATAGATGGCAAACCAAACGTTAAGGGCGAGTCTTTTCATCTGAATATGCTTTCAACAACCTGTCATATTTATTTCGGTAAAGTTATGGGGGCGACGCCGAATGGTCGTTTGGCAGGGAAGTCGATTTCTGACGGCACCTCTCCGTCGCACGGTGCTGACACTCATGGCCCTTCTGCAGTTGTGCGATCTTTAACCAAGCTCGACCATACCTTGTCTGGCGGGACCTTGCTCAATCAGCGTTTCTTGCCGAGTTTGCTGAAACGTGATGAAGACGTCACTCGGTTAGGGCAGTTGGTCCGTAGTTATTTTACTTTGGGTGGACATCATATCCAGTTCAATGTTGTTGATACAGCAACCTTGAAGGCGGCTCAAGAGGCTCCCGAAGATTACAAGGACCTGCTGGTACGGATGGCCGGTTACAGCGATTACTTCAATGATATGAATGCGGATTTGCAGCAGGAAGTGGTCGAGCGCACAGAAAACGAATCCTTTTAATATGTCCAGGCCTCTCGTGTTCGACATCAAGCGCTACTCGATCAACGATGGTCCAGGTATTCGCGCTACGATCTTCTTTAAGGGTTGTCCGCTTAATTGCCAGTGGTGCCATAATCCTGAAAGTATTTCACCTTATGTGCAGAAACTTTTTACTGCCGCCAAGTGTATCCGTTGTGGCGAGTGCTGTCAGGTTTGTCCCGTTGATGCATGCCGTCTCACGGCTGAGGGCGTTGTAACGGATGTTGCTCTCTGCACCTTATGTGGCATGTGTGCTGAAGTCTGTCCGACGCTGGCCGTTGAGATGTCGGGGCGGTACCGGTCAGTCGAGGAGCTTCTTGCAATTATAGAAAAGGAACGTCCTTTTTTTGATCAGTCGGGAGGGGGCGTAACTTTTTCCGGTGGTGAGCCACTCCTCTATCCAGAGTTCTTGACTGAGATGCTCAAGGCTTGCGGAAGGTTGGGTATTCATCGTGCGATAGACACCCCCGGTTTTGTAAAAACTGAGACGCTTTTAAGGGTGTCTCAGCACACTGACCTGTTCCTCTACGATTTGAAGATGGTTGATCCTGTAAGGCATAAGCTCTATACGGGTGTTGATAATAAATTGATTCTTGAAAATCTGAAAATTCTTGCTGGGGCGGATGTGGATATTGAAGTGCGTATTCCCCTCGTCGGTGGGGTCAATGATGACGATATCAGTGTTTCTGCTGCTGCTGCTTTTGTTGCTGGTCTTCCAGGGAAAAAGATGATGGTTAGCCTCCTTCCGTTTCATGATGTCGCGAAAGGTAAGGATGAAAAGCTGGGCCAGGCGCGTGACTTGAGCTCCCTGATTGAGCCCGATCAAGATGGTTTGCAACGTGTGATCGATGTTTTTTCCAGTCATGGCCTGGTCGCTTCTATTGGAGGTTGAGTGGCTTTCGCTATGTATGCAAAAATGCATTGTTAATGCTTTTTATAATCATTATCTGATAATGCATAAAAACAAGTAAATAATAGAAATAACAGACACCTACTACATTTTTTTGTTCTGCACGAAATGCGTAAATGCATAGTTGTGGTCTTGAGCTTTCTCTTCTCTCTTCTCGTTATCCTCTCTTTAAGTAAA
The DNA here is from genome assembly GCA_965366475.1 of uncultured bacterium. Classification (GTDB taxonomy): domain Bacteria; phylum Desulfobacterota; class Desulfuromonadia; order Desulfuromonadales; family BM103; genus M0040. The sequence goes on from CBDUFN010000051.1 coordinate 11,560, forward strand.
AAAAAAACAGTAATCACAGGATTGAATTAATTTAGTCTTGAAAGTTTGTCTTGGAGCCTTAAGTGTTTGTTTTATAGAACTTTTGTGCGGGACATGCACGTGGGATGGTTTAGCTTTGCTACCTGCAGGGTGCCGTTTTAATGTTGATGTAGAGCTAGAAAATAACTGCTTGGCATCTTGTTTGCTCTTGTAGGTATGTCAGAATGACTAGGTACGCTCTGCGACCGGTCGCACAATAGGCGTATAAACGATTTGTTAACATAAAAGCTCTTACGAGAAAGGTGCCCATCATGAATTTGCTAAACAATGCCATCCTTAAGGTCCCAACACCAGTCAATGAGCCTGTCTACAACTATGCTCCGGGAAGTCCTGAGCGCGATCTGCTCAAGGCCGCGATTGACGAAATCACAAATAAGAAAGTTGAGATCCCACTGATCATCGGTGGCAAAGAGGTTCGTACCGGAAACCTCGGTAAGGTTGTCATGCCTCATGATCATCAGCATGTTCTCGGTGAGTATCACCAGGCCGGTGAAAAAGAAATCAACATGGCCATCGATGCTGCTATGGCCGCGAAAGAGGGTTGGGCCAACCTGCGTTGGGAGGAGCGAGCAGCAATCTTCCTGAAGGCTGCTGAACTGCTTTCCGGTAAGTATCGCTACATGATGAATGCTGTCAGCATGCTTTCTACCAGCAAGAGTGCCTATCAGGCTGAGATTGATGCAGCTTGCGAGCTGATCGACTTCTTGCGTTTCAACGTATATTACGCTCAGCAGGTCTACACTGACCAGCCAATGTACTCATCCAAAGGTCTCTGGAATTTTGTTCAGCAGCGTCCTCTTGAAGGCTTCGTTTTCGCAGTGGCTCCATTCAACTTTACTGCGATCGCCGGAAACCTTGCGACGGCTCCTGCGATTATGGGTAACACCATCCTGCTTAAGCCGGCATCGTCTTGTGTTTATACTCCTTACCTTTTCATGCAAATTCTTAAAGAAGCTGGGATGCCTGATGGTGTCATTAACTTTGTGCCGGGTCCTGGTTCGATGGTTGGCAGGGTTTGCCTGGATAACAAAGATCTTGGCGGCATTCACTTCACCGGTTCCACCGGTGTCTTCCACCAGATGTGGCAGACCGTTGGTGAAAATATCGCCAAGTATAAATCGTACCCGCGCATTGTTGGCGAAACAGGTGGTAAAGACTTTATCGTTGCTCACAAGAGTGCCAATGCTGAGCAACTGACAACAGCAATTATCCGTGGTGCTTTCGAATTCCAGGGACAAAAATGTTCCGCCGCTTCACGCGCTTATATTCCTAAAACACTCTGGGGTCAGGTTCGTCCACAACTTGAAACCGATATGGGCACGATTAAGATGGGTAAGACCAGTGATTTCACCAACTTTTTCAATGCTGTTATCGATAAAAATGCTTTCGCTACAATTACCGAGTTCATCGATTACGCGAAAAAGGCTTCCGATGCAGAAGTTATCATCGGTGGCGGTTACGATGACAGCGAAGGTTACTTCATTGAGCCGACCGTGATTCTGACTACGAACCCTCACTTCCGTACGATGGAAGAAGAGATCTTCGGGCCGGTCATGACCATCTATGTTTATGAAGATGACCAATACGAGGAAGCTCTTGAGCTCTGCGACAAGACTTCGATCTACGCTCTTACCGGTGCTGTCTTTGCGACCGAGCGTGAGGCCGTGAGTCTGGCTATGACCAAACTGGAGAATGCCGCAGGCAACTTCTACATCAACGACAAGCCGACGGGTGCCGTCGTTGGCCAGCAACCTTTCGGTGGGGCTCGTGCTTCCGGTACCAATGACAAGGCCGGTTCTTACCTGAACCTGGTTCGTTGGGTTTCTCCTCGCACCATCAAGGAAACCTTTGAGGCTCCAACTCACTTTTCTTACCCCTTCATGGACGCTGAATAATATTGACCGGGGGCGGTTACGCTGCCCCCGTTAACCAAATATTTAAGCCGGAGGACGACATGTCCCTGTTTAACTTCCTTGTTTCAAAAACCATAATGCACGTGCCGGGCCCAATCGTTGGCTTTTTCGCCAAGGGATATATTGCTGGCGAAGATCTCAAGGATGCAGTAAAAACCACCAAGGATCTCAACAGCAAGGGGATGATTGCGACGATTGATATCCTCGGTGAGTTTATTAAGACCAAAGCAGAAGCTGTGACCTTCAAGCAGCATTGCCTTGATATTCTCAATGGTATTGATAAGGAAGGCCTCGATGCCAACCTCTCGCTCAAGCCGACCCAGATGGGACTGGAGCTTGACAAGGATTTCGCTTTTGAAAATATCCGTGAGATCGTTGCTTTGGCTGCAAGTTTAAATAATTTTGTACGCATCGACATGGAAGATCATCCCTGTACTGATGACACCCTCGATTTTTTCCGTCGTCTACGAGAAGAGTTCCCCGGTCATGTTGGTGTGGTTGTACAGTCTTATATGCGTCGCACTCTGGATGATATTGATGCCTTGAGTGATGGCCTGCTGAACTTCCGCCTTTGCAAAGGAATTTACAACGAGCCCCGTGAGGTGGCTTACAAAGATATGGCGATCATCAATCGCAGCTTTGTAAAATGCCTGGAAAAGATGTTTGAAAAAAAGGCTTATGTCGGTATTGCGACCCACGACGAAAAGCTGGTTTTTGAGGCGGAGCAACTGATCAGGCAGTTTGGCCTGAAACGAGAAGAGTACGAGTTCCAGATGCTCCTTGGGGTCGACCCCGAGTTGCGGGACCTTCTGGTTAAGCGGGGGCATCGTTTGCGTATCTACGTTCCCTACGGACAGTCGTGGCTCCCTTATTCCAAGCGTCGTCTCAAGGAGAACCCGAGCATTGCACAGCACGCTTTGCGACAGATGCTAGGTATGAAGTCGAAATCTGTCTGAGGCCTAAATTTATGATAAATCACAAAGGAGGATGTCACTTGTTGGCATCCTCCTTTTCGTATAAATTGCTCATAGGGACTGTCCCCGAATGGGGACTGTCCCTTATAGCGTGACGCTGTTAACTTTAAAGACGGGGACAGCTCGTGAAAAACCGGACCAGTCTCCTGA
>CBDUFN010000052.1:0-14278 GCA_965366475.1 uncultured bacterium
CCTATTTGCAAGAGCATACCATTCAAACCGCGATTGTCTCGATGCAGACCACCATTGGAAATATGATAAGCACGAACGCCTCCATAATAACGGTTGTGGTTCTTTGTTCGATATTCACAACCGAAACCGGCCTGAGGGTTAAAGTTCACTCGTAAACCTTGTCCATCTAGCTGAAAGTCGCCATAGACAACACCGACTCCAGCCTCAACATAAGGTCGAAAACTCGTCGTCTCTAGCTTTTCAAGGAAATAATGAGCGAAGAAATTAAACGATCCAAGGAAACGACGATCAGTATGGTCAGTAAATCCAAAACTTCCTTCCAGCTTTAAACGAAGCGGATCAGGCGCTCTATGTGGCATAATTTGATCATAATCATACAATCCAACAATACTGATTTGAGTGAAACTAAAGGTGGGATCGGGGTCATATGTAGAACCAATGGTAGCTGCAATTGATAGTTGTTCAGGATTCGTGAGAGGAGAAGCAGTCAGTTGACTGGGTAACAAGCTACAAAAAATGAATATCATACCTGTGGCAAGTAAAGAACGAATCGCCATTATGTGTTCCCTTGAGATAAATGGATGGCACCATACTCACCAGAGAAACCGTAATTCAGGCAACTCAAGACATCACAGGGCGTACTAGAATCAAGGACTTTGCCGAGATAGTAATCACCACCACCATCCGCTGAAGAGAAGTAAGATCTTTGCTGTAAAGAGAGAGCAGCAACAGCGAGGTCAAAGGCTTGAGTCACCGGAGACGCCCCATAAAGAGGCGAATAACAGGCCACCAACTGAGAAACTTCCAACTGTTGGTTGTATAAAGCACCCGTTTCAGCGTGTCCTGTGCAACCGAGGATCAAGGGTTGTCCAAAAGGTAACGTTGGCTGACTACCAGAGAGGTTTCCCATTTCAACAGAATCGACACGGCCATATTTCGCTGCGGTCTCTGATTCAGGCTGTAAAACAAAGAAAGCAGCACCCTCGCCAGCGATAGCGCTTGTGGTTGAGAAGTCGAGAGGCCGCATCGTCCCTTCCGGCAGACCAAAATAACGCTCCCAACAATAGCCAAGCACGCTGCAATATTCATCCACAACCCCAAGCAAGATTGCATCAACACGCTTTTCAGCTATCCATTGTTGTGCCGTCACTAATCCGGAGATGAGTGATTGATCAAACTGACTGACGGTCAGGTTGGGACCTGTCAATTTAAGTTGCATGGAAATATGAGCGGCTGCCGCGTTGTGAACCGAATTAGAAAAGGCCGTCGGCGAAGCACATGTATCACCATCTTCAATCACTGAGTCGAGAAAATTAAAGGTCGTATTTAACGCCCCATAACCGGAGCAAATCACCACACCAACGCGATTGGGATTTAGCCCTTCAAGATCAGCATCAGACATTGCTTGAAATGCGCCCAAAAGTGCCATTCTCGAAAAATGGTCAATTCGACGAAGAGCTCTTTTATTGACGTAAGTTTCTAAAGTAGCTGTATTTGCTTTAAATAAAGGGAATTCGTGGCCACGAAGTTCAACAAAAGAGAGAGAAGCCGACTGACGTAGCAAAGCCTGCTTTAAATCCTCAGTTCCACAACCGAAGCCACCAACGACTCCAAGGCCACTGATCTGCATTGAAGAGTTCATAGTAAAGTCTCCAGGGACAAGATCAGAGCAGAATTGTTGCCACCAAAAGCAAGAGACTCAGAAACAGCGGTAATTCCATCGAGAGAAGTCACCTGTTGAACAGGTTGAATTGGCAAATCAGGGTCAGAATTTTTAAAACCAACACTTATCGGCAAAGCCTGTTTTTCAAGACAAACAAGACTTATAGCTGCTTCTATCGCACCAGCCGCGCCCAAGGTGTGGCCGGTGTAACCTTTTGTGGAAACAAAGGGAATACCAGGAAGGATCTCTGCAAGAACCCGGGTCTCAACCTTATCGTTATCAGGCGTGCCTGTACCATGTGCGTTAACAAAAGCTATTTGCTCTGCCGTCACATTTGAACGTTGAAAGGCTTCAGACAAAGCGCTGCGCAACCCCTTCCCTTCAGGGTGAGGCGCGGTTAAATGATGAGCATCAGTACCGCTGCCATAACCAAGCACGAAACCACGTGGTTTTTTCACTCTTCTGGAAAGAGAATCAGGGTGTTCAAGAATCAGTATTCCCGCACCTTCACCGAGGTTAAGTCCTTTTCTGTCTACATCAAAAGGCCTGACCGGACTTGTGTCAGCAATCATCAAAGAAGAAAAACCGTTATAGGTGACCCGGCAAAGTTCATCCGCTCCCCCAACAAGGACAATGTCGCAAAGTCCTGCACGAAGCCATGAAGCACCAATTCCAATGGCATCAGTCCCCGAAGAGCAAGCGTTGACAACAGTCTGACAGGGACCATCCAACTGAAAATGTCTGGCAAGGGCTGCAGCAGGGTTGCTTCGCAAATAACGGTCAATGGGAGCCATTTCAGGCTCTTCTCCATTGCGGAAGTCACGATAGAAGCCCTCGTTATTCATGGCACTGCCAACAGTGGTGCCAATGCAAACGCCAACCCTCGTTTTCGTCAAATCGGCAGGAGATAATTTTGCGTCGTCCAATGCAGCCATAGTCGCACTGATGGCTAATCGGGTGGTTCGTAACAAGTTAGAGTCTGAGCCGGAGGCCGGCAAAGACTCTACAATTTCAAAAACCGGAAACAGTTCTGCATGATCGCTGCGAAAAGCTTGCGGCGGTTGTGGATTGCGTTCCCCCCTCAAAAGAGAGGTGAAGATTTGATCGAGGTTCATCCCGGCAGCACAGAGACACCCTGCTCCAGAGATGGCGACCGGTGGACTCATGCTTTTTGCTTCTCTTCAATAAACGCAGCAAGCGATGCGATTGACTGAAGAGCCGGGCGGCCCTCATCCATATCTTTTATTTCAACACCGAAATGTTTTTGGACAACAACAACCAGCTCAACGGCATCGAGAGAGTCAAGCCCCAATCCATCTCCAAAGAGAGCGTCCTCATCGCCAATCTCTTCCGGTGTAACGTCTTCAAGATTCAATTCCTCAATCAGAACCGGTTTTAATTTTTCTTTAATATCCATTAGATCTCCTTATTGGCCGCGCTGGATTCATTGGTTTGAGCCGACCACATATTGTAAAAGTTAAAGAATTGGTAAGGATGTCTGTTACTGAATGATTCAAGTACATCAACAAATTCGCGCGCAAAAGGTGCAAACGTTTCAGCTTTGCGGCCCTTTAATTGTGGAACTCGTATCACTTTGGCTAGCTGCACCTGATAACTTTTTGGAGCATCCTTACGGGTAAAGAAAACGACGATTGGAGCTCCGGTTGCTGAAGCTAATTTGTAGGCACTAAAAGGGATCGTTGCTTTACCGCCAAGGAATTCAAGCGTAACACTACTTTTATCACTGCCAAACAACCGATCGCCCATCACACTGACAATTTGACCTTGTTTCAGGGCACCCATCATTTCCAGAGTGCCACCTAAATATCCAGTCGGGTCAATCACTTGATAGGGGCACGGAATGCCTGCATGCTCGTAGTAATGTCGATCGATGTCACCATCCTCACGACGCATCAACATATTGACCGGACGCTGCAAAAACTCCAAAGCAGACATAGCCACCTGCCAACAGCCGACATGAGCTGTCATCAGGATCATACCCTGCCCTTCATCTCTCAATTTGAGAAGTTCTTCTTTACCATCAAGAGAAGTCTCAAATGATTCAGGCCCGAGAATTCCGACAACAGCACGGTCAACCAGAACCTTGCCAAATTCCAGAATCAGCCAATAGGTATGCCAGAGGCGTTTTACTCCTGAAGACTCTGGGAAACGATGGGTCAGATAATAACTGGCCCGCTCCCTCGCCATGGAGCTGAACAAAACATAATAGCCAACGACAAAATACAACATAAAATATGCGACACGTCGTCCACCGAGCTTAATCGCGAGGTAAAATACCTGATGCTGCCAATCACTGCCAATGCTGCGACTGCTCCAGTTATTTTTTTCTTCAGAAACCATCAGCATCTTTTCTTTGAACTGTCTGTGCCAACAAAAAAGTCACAGCCGCAACCAGAACGGCCAGCAATGGGGCTAAAAATAACGAGCCAAGCAACCATTCGTAAATACGTTCAAAAGCCTGATAACCGAGAGTCTGCAGTGAGAACTCTGTCAACCAGTGACCATGCCGCAGATAAAAGCCAACCTCAACACAGAGTGCCGGCACAATTGGCGGCATGCAGAGTTGGCTGCTACTCACTGCAGCCACTTTATTAAGGCGAAAAAAACCACAGACAAAAAGAATAGCGATTGTGTGACAAGCGATAAGAGGCAAAGTGCCGAGAAACACACCAACTCCGGCGGCCACGGCTAAACGCCTGGGGCTACTATTTTCTTGTAAAAGCTGTCGAATTGAACGTAACGGATGGAATAGTGACAAGGTAGCAAGCTTGTCACTCTCGTTAGCCGCCCGATCAAAAATTTTCTTATGTGGCCACGGCACTATCGAACGCATCGTTAAGTGAGTATTGAGAATTGTCAGCCGCCAATTATCCATAAAGCTACGAAAATGTGAAACCCTTTCGTTGCCAAGGGGATAATAGACTGATATGTCGACATCTCGCAGTTCAAGCCCTGCCCATGAGGAGCGAACCAGCACCTCAATCTCAAAGTTATAGCGACTGGTCCAGAAATTCAGCCTCTCAAAGATCAAAAGCGGATACGCACGAAATCCACTCTGGGCATCTTTAAGCCGGCTACCGGTTTGCAGGCGCAGCCAAAAGTTTGAAAACTGCCTGCCAAAGCGAGAGGAACCAGGAATTGAATCCTGAGCAAAATCCCTATGGCCGACGATAATGGCATTTGGGTCATCTGCAAGTGCGTCGAAAAACTTTGGAAGGTCACCGGGGTCATGTTGACCATCGGCATCAATAGAGATCATGTGACTCAACCCCTTGCTCAGCCCCCATTGTGCAGCACTCTTTAGTGCAGCACCCTTACCAAGGTTTCGATCGTGGCATAACTTTTCCACCGGCAAGTCAATCACAGTATCTGAACTGCTGTCAGTACTTCCGTCATCAACAATCAATACAATTGGATGGTGTTCAAGAACCCCTTCGACAACTTGACGAAGAGTCCCCGCATGATTGTAGACAGGCACCACCACCATAACTTTATTAGTTAAATCAGGAATTGCCATAACGTTTATTACTCAGAGCAAAACGAACAAACTGACCCAGGCTTCCAACAAAACGTCGCCAACTGTCCGGTGATTTCCAAAGCATACTCACATAACCTAACAGCACCCTATTACGCTTGAAATGGCACTTGTAAAACTCAATGAAGAGACGTTCCAAATGCTCTTTCTTCATCCCTTCAGGAATAAACTGAAAATGCATGCAGTCCATTTTTCGCCAGTCTTCGTCGAAGTTACCGAGTTGATGGATCTGTTCATAAATTGGTGAGCCGGGGAAAGGGGTGAATTTGGCCAGGTTAAAATCATCGATGGGCAAAGAAAAAACATAGTCCATGCTACGACGTATTGAAGCTTCTGTTTCCCCGGGTAAGCCCATCATCAGCAAGCCCTTGGTTCTGATGCCACAGGATTTTATCGTACGAATCGTTTCTGCAAGAAGATCCAGATTGGCGTTCTGCCGGTGCTGAGCAAGCAGTTCTTCATCACCACTTTCAATCCCAAGACTAACCATCCAACAACCAGCAGCACGCATCAAGAGCAACAGGTCTTTATCAACGTGTTCAGCACGTACCGCACAGTTATAGGTCATTCCCAGAGGACGGTCGATCATCATGCGACAGAACTCTTCGACACGACCACGATGAAAAGTAAATTGATCATCGTAAAAATTAACGTGTCGAATGCCGAACCTTTCCTTGAGATATTTTAAATGTCGGTAGAGATATTCGGCCGAGTTGTAGCGAAAGCTGCGTTGAAAGACACTGCGATCACAGTAGCTGCAACTATAGGGACAACCTCGACTAGAGATACAACTGGTGTTCGGTGCTTTTGGATAGTTAAAAATAGGTAGTTTATAAGCGTCTGGATAGCCTTCCAATTTTTCATAGGCAGGAAACGGCAGATCATCAAGAACCAAGGCTTCAGTACGATATCCATTGTTGACAATTGAACCGTCACTTGCTCTCCAAACCACACCACCAACAGAGACAGGATCAGAGTCCTCAAGTTGCGCCAGTTCGAGGAGAGTCTGTTCGCCCTCGCCAATAACGGCATAATCGATCAGCGGAGAAAACTCGAGAACCTTTTCTTTCAAAGCTGAAACGTGCGCCCCACCCAAAACCGTTTTTATATGCGGCAGTTCCTGTTTGGCTATTTCAGCTAAACGAACACTATCGTGGAAGCTTGCAGTTGTGCAGCTCAAACCGATCAGACCAGGTTGTTCTCGTCGCAATAACTCACGCAAACGACTGTCGGCGTCAGGATGGGCATAACAGTCCAGGATATGGCTGTTTAAACCTGCGCGATCCAGATAAGCGGCAATACTCGCAAGCCCAAGTGGCGGCATGATATTCGCTTTACGTGAAATATCCTGTGCCGCAACATCTGGTTGATAACCTAAAGGATGAACCAGCAATACATTTTTGGAGTTTAAAACGGTCATAGATAGACTTAAGGACTCTTTTATTTCTTTCTCGGAAAACGGACCAAACGATCCCACATCAAACCGGTATAACCGAAATCACGCATAACGGCCATACGCTTCAGCCCCTCGGAGGGAGGGAAAATTCGACTTGCATTGCCATTGAAATGGTTTTCAATCGTCGCTTCCATTGTCTCTCGATCAATCAATGGGGAAAAATAATAAACGGGCTTAAGTAAGTTCGTATCTGCGGCAATAACACCATCGTCAATCGCTCGTTGATGCAAAGGAGCATCTGGATGGATACGGATACCGGAGAAAGCAAACACCGCTGAGATACCGAGTTGATCGATATTCAACAAGCCTTCTGCAAGCGTCGTCTCATCTTCATCTGGGCCACCGAACATAATAAAGTGCGCTGCAGGAAGACGTTGTTCCAGACAAGCATTGTTAACTTCCAGAACATCAGCAAAGCTCAACTTTTTGCAAATTCCAGCTAACGTTCGATCAGAAGCGGCGTCTGTCCCCAGTTCCAGAGCATAAAGACCTGCACGTTTCATCAAGGCCAATTCACTCGTGCCAAAGCCTTGAGGCCGGAAAAAAGCAGACCATTGCATATCCAGACCGCGACTCAACATTTCCTCGACCAGTTGTAGATAACTCCCTTGAGGATCGTTGAAAATTGAATCGGTAAAGAAAACTCGGTCAACACCTCTTTCACGTTTCAACCGTTCAAGTTCATCAAGGTATTCCCTTCCAAGTGCGGATAAGAACAGTAACTGCAGCGGAACGGACAACCACGTTTAGTCTGAAGATTGACCATACCACTCTGCTTAAGGTAATACGCGATCAAGTCCTGATCAAACAACGGTGATCCAAAGTGCGCACCATCCAGAGCAGCTCTACGGGGAATAATCTGTTCAACGGAGTCGCCCATCGACAAACGATCGACGAGATCAGGGAGAGCATACTCGCCCTCACCGATAATCGCGTGATCCACCTCGAGATACCCAGCAATCTCTTCGGGCATTATCGTCAAGGCAGGGCCACCAACAACTATTGGCACCGCAACCGTGTTTCGGATCGTACCTACCAATTGCTTCACCCGGTTCAGATACCAGCCATCATCGCCACTAAACGAATCAACATTGTCTATATTGCGCAATGAAATGGCGATCAAGTCTGGAGAAAAGCCGAGGAGTGCATTCTGCAGCTTCTGAGGCTCCTCACCATGAACCAAACGATCATACTGTTGAACCTCGTGACCAGCCTTAGATAAAGCTCCGGCGACAATAGCCATGCCTAGCGGGTAAACAGGATAAGGATCTACAGTTGTATTACTCGAGATAATGAATACGCGGCTCACACGGTCTCCTTTTTAAAGAGACGCCTTTTGCGCGGGTTATAGCGATGATACGTACCGTCATCCATCTCTTTTCGAATGACTTGCTTAAACAATTCACCCATTTTCAACTGGTGACCGCTGCCAGCATTAAAAGTATCCCAAGCATAATAATAGAGCTCTTGTAATTTCTCCGGGCTCATCTGTTTGGGCTGAAAAACAACCTTATCGGCCGTATAGTTGATCCAATCATTAGAAAGGATTCGCCCTTCCTTTTCCATTTGCCGACGCACCGGCGAATGAGGGAAAGGGGTCATGATAGTAAACTCTGCAACATCCATTTCAACTTCGATCAGGAAATCGACCAGACGCTTAATATCATCTTCAGTCTGATCATCGGTACCGAGTATAATTGTGCCCTCTATACCTATGCCATAGTCCTTTAGTCTTTTGATTCGATTACGAATCGTATCGGAGGTGTCAAAAACCGCCTGATATACGTACCAGGCTCCAGCGTCGGCTGCCAACTTGAGGACCTCGTCATCATCCAGAATGGGATGAGAAACCCATTTTTTCTTCAGAGGAGCCATCTCTTTGAAAAGATCAATCAGCCATTGACGGTCTTGCGCCAGAGAATTATCGACAATAAAGAGCCGATTATTCTGAATGGCCTCCATTTCCTCAATCACCTTATCGATCGGGCGAGGACGGAAATTTTTCCCACCAAGGAAACCTGTGCAACAAGGAAAGCAGTCGAACTTGCAACCACGGGAGGCATGCACCAGATCAAGCATCTGCACACCACGATAATTATAAAGTTCGCGATCTAGAATATCTCGTTTAGCTGTACCTATCAGGTTGATGTCAGGCGGGTTATGCATGTAGTCGTAAACAGGTTTCAGTTCACCACGTTTAAAATCCTCAACAACTTGACCGAATCGTCCCTCAACCTCGCCGAGGAAAACCGAATCGGCATGCTGTTGGACCTCTTCTGCATGCAGCATGGTCGATATACCACCAAAGATAACCGTCTTGCCACGCTGGCGAAACTCACGTGCGATCTCAAAGGCTCTAGGTAATTGAGAAGACAACATGGTTGAAATACCAACAAGGTCACAGTCAGCATCGTAATCAATCTGCTGCAAATTCTCATCGGTAAATTTGATATCGACATCAGCGGCCACTGCTGCCGCAAAAACTACAGGACCATGGGGCGGCAAGTGAAATTCGGTCTGCCGATCCAATTTAGGCCAACGAGGATAGATAAGTTCCATATTCATACTAACTGTTCTCCTATTTCCAGACCTGCAACACAAAATACTGACGACGTCGTTACAGATAGGTACTGACAAACAAATGATTAAGACTTTTAAGTCATGAGCACCCCAGATAAACCGAAGGGGCTACTGAGCTCAGCTCATTTTACTCTGTAATGCAACTATTCTTCAAACAACCGGCAACCAAATCAGCTAAAGCAGTAACAATCACACCGTTCAAAAACAACTGCCCATCCAACAGCTCTAACTCGCCATAGCTGACCAAACCAGCCCTCGACTCTCTTTCCAACAGAAGAAACAGACTTCCGGGTATATTCTCTGCTGTCCTTAACTCTGGAGGAGGTGTTAAATCGACAACTCCGGCAAGAACCCCAGACTGATCGCTCCAAGCCAATTCAGTTAGTCCCACCTTGACTGATTCGAGTCGGCTTGGATCATGATTATTGATAATCATACTATTTCCAGTTAACCCAAAACGCAGTGCGGCCTCACCAAGGAAACAATTCGGCAAAGTGTAAGCAAACAGGTTCGGGCTGGCGAGTTTACCCTCCTGCGGCAGCATCGTTTCGAGATAAGCCAGATCTGTCTGCAGGCAACCATAACGACTGGAAGCCACAATCCCCAAAGGACGTTTATCCTGCCAGTCTTCAGCATCAGCATCACGCAAACAAAAAGCCAATGCAGCTAAACCAATCCGGGAGAAATCATCAAGACGGCCAAAACGACGATCAATTTGCGCAAAAATCTGTTTACGCGTAGGAATCTCAAGAACTCCGCTTTGGAACGGCTGAGATCGTGTCTGTCGTCCTTGCCCCAAACCCGCAGGGGTGATCCATCCGATACCATTGATCAAGGCTTTCATTGCCGCACCGCCTGAAGAATCAAAGCAGCATTAATTCCACCGAAGCCTGAATTCGTGCTGAGGAGGTATTCACCGCTTATGCTCTGGGCCACATCTGACACCATCCCCTGCCCTGCAATTTCCGGGTTTGTACAACCAACAGTCCCAGGTATCATTTGGTTTTTCAGGGAGTGCCCGGCAACAACGACTTCAACGCCTCCTGCGGCTCCAAGACAATGGCCAAGACTGCCCTTGAGTCCATGAAGTGGGGGCAAACCGTCAACAAAAAGATCATTGAACGCTGTCAACTCCATCGCATCGTTATAAACGGTGCCCGTCCCGTGAGCATTAATGGCAGCTATTTGATCGGCATGAATCCCTGCACTCTTAAACGCTGTCCGACAAGCCAGAATCAGGCCACAGCCATCTCGTGCTGGAGCAGTGACGTGATGAGCATCGTTTGCTGCGCCCCAACCTGCTATCTTAGCGAGAGGAGGTTGATTCTGTTTCATCACAGAAGCGTCACGGGACAATAGCAACGCCACTCCGGCCTCGCCAAGGTTTAAACCGCTGCGTTTCTGATCAAAAGGCTTACAAGACTCTGCAGAGAGAGCCTGTAAAGCAGAGAAGCCAGAGAAAACAAATTCACTTACCAGGTCAGACGCGTAAATCAGAACACTTTCAGCTTCACCGGCAGCGATCATTGCCGCACCCCGAGCTAGGGCGATGGTTGAAGACGCACAGGCAGCATTAACATTCATGCCGTGATCAATCAGACCGAAACGACGAGAAACTTTTTTGAGGAAAGGCTCGAAGAGTACATCCTCAGGTAAAGGTGAGCCGCTACGAACAGAGCGCTCAAGACAATCAATTTCACCTTTGGTTGAGGCGACAAGCAATCGCGACCTTTTCGGCACTTCGCCGAGTTGGGCTGCCACCTGATCAAGTAGTGAGTCAAGCAGAGAGACTTCATGCGACGCTTTAAGGCTAGGGATACAAGCAGCTAGAGAAGAGATGTAATTCTCACTATTAAACCGTTGAAGTGGAACAATCCCGCTACGACCGTCAAGAAGAGCCTGCCACAAACTCTCAGGATCTGAGCCAAGAGACGTAACGGTCGAAACTTTATTGATATATACCTGCGTCAAGAGATCTCCCCAGACTGCCAGCGCAGACGAAAGTCTTCATAGAAAGGAGGCGAAATCATCAACACATTATCCTCTTTATCCATCATCAACTGAACGGTGTAGCCGGTTGTTGTAACCTCTCCAGACTCATTGCGTATGATAAATTCATGATTCAGTCTCGCAGCATCAGACCAGTGCAAAATCGCTTCAATAGTAAAGGTTTCACCAAACCGAAGAGGTCGTTTATAGTCAACATGCATTTGTTTGATCGGAGCAATAATCCCCTGGTAATAGAAGTCCATATAGCCAATTCTGAATTGATCACCGAGGAGAACCCGGCCGTCTTCAAAATAGCTAGGATAGCGACCGTGCCACACGATACCGAGAGCATCTACTTCTTCGAAACGCACAACACGCTCTGTCGTGCAACGCAAAGGTTGTGGCGCACCTTCTTGAGGGCGAAAATATGGTTTCCTCATAAGACAGCAGTCCCTTTATCAAAAATCATGGTGAAAGTAGCAGCGATCTCATCTTCAACCTGTAATTTTGCAGCACACCGCATCTGCCCTTCTTTTTCCAAACAACTCAGAGAAACATCGATCGTTTCTCCCGGTCGCAACTGTCGAGAGAACTTGGCTCTTTTTAAAGCTTGAAACTGTAAAGAGCAACCAAGAACCTGTTCAGCCAGAATCTGCGCCAGCAAGGTCTGCAAAATAGCTGGAAGAATCGGATATCCTGGGAAATGACCTGCAAAGCCTAGGAAGGATTCGTCAAAACAAAAGCTCTGTTCACCACTGCCAGCGCTTAATTGAGCTGGAGCAAGAGCCGCTTGTTTGATCGCTTCACGCATTCTGTTCATAACTCCTCCTTCACCTCACGTAACCAGAGTGACAGTTTGACTTTATGACGATAATCATTCAGAACAATCTCTTCAGGGACACGTAAAGACCCAAACGACTGGTAACGTTGGTAAATAACTCGCCAGTCCTCCGAGTTCTTCTTCAGACGAGTTTCGCGTAAATTACCACCACAGTCGAAGAGAAACCCAACAGAGCCATCAGCAGAGGGTCGCAAAAGTCTCTGAGTATGTTGACCTTGGTCCAACCGATCATCAGTACTCGGGCGAGGCTGTAGAAATATCTGTCGAAGGCTCTGTGCAACCCCTTCAGAAAGACCTTTGACCTTTGATAATTGTGGCAGGACATTGTGTAACTGTTCGTCTTCAGAAGTGACTTGAAGATCAAACAGGACGACTCCCATGTCGTTCATAGCCAGAAGTCGCGCTTCATTCAGCTCTAGGTCAAGCCGTAAAAATCCTTCCATAGGAATCTTCTTACGGCCAATTTCCAAGAGTGCTGATTGCCTGACTCGCAAGACCTTCGGACTTAAAAGCCAATGCTTTGCAAGTAACTCTTGTCTTGTAAATTCTGCCTGACAGTTCTGTGCCAGTAACAACGGAGGCGTTGTTGGCGCGCATGCTGTCGACATCAAAAGCAGGCAAAACACAATAATCCGTAACATTAGTACCTCTGTATCTGAAAAGCAGGGATGACCAACACGGCAGTCGGCACCGCCGCACTAATACCAAGCAGAACGGTAAGGCCAATGGAATGCAATGCAGGGTGCTCAGCCAGAACAAGAGCGCCAAATCCAGCCAGGGTCGTTAAACCGGAGACAAGCACAGCACGCGAAGACGCAAGGTCTATCTCCTGTTGGCCATGACAAACCATAAAGATCCCGTAATCAACACCTAAGCCTATGATCAGGATCGAAGCAACGACATTAAACAAGTTGAGTTCCAGGCCGAGCCAAGCCATAGCACCAAACATGAACAACAAGCCTGTCAAAACAGGCAAAATGGCCAGCAGAATGGGACGAAGACGACGAAACAACAAAAGGAGCAAAAGCAAAACAGCGAGGCCGGCAGAAACAATAAACCGGCTGAAATCAGCACCGATCTCTTCACTAAGTTCCCTACCGAAACGGCTCTGTGAAACCAGAGAGACTCCTGGAACAGATTCCAACTGGCCCTCAAGTGATTCTACAAGGTCAGGATCATCCGGTAACAGGCTGATTAGCTGGTAACCATTCTCATCTTCCAGCAACAAGTTTTCCAGAAGATCATGCAAACCTAATTTCTTCAGATTTTCGACGTCAAGAGTTTTCGGCTGTTGCTCGACCTGTGCCCAAAACGGGGTAAAAGCTTCTTCTGAAAAGCCGTAAACCTGCCCTTGTCTTTTCAGCATCTCCTCAACAACGATTTTCCGTTGTGACCAGAAATCTTGCCAATGACCCAAACGCGCCTTCTGAGTCTCCTGAGAGGGTAACAATGGAGCAAGACTGACCATCCCATCTGTTTTGTGCATTTTCATTAGTTGCCAGACTTGCTCGTTTCGTTGCAGAGCAGTCTGTAAATCTTCACCACTGACGAAAATCAGGGCCCGACCGCGCATATTACCCCAGGCCTTGGTCAATGCTGCTTCGTTCTGTTGAAGTTGCTCCGACTGATAGCTCAGGCGTCGCAGATCACCATTGATCGACAGATCTTGCATGTGGACGGCAGACACAACAGCAACCACAAACCAAACAAACAACACAACCACGCGTAAAGCGGGTCTTCGTGTGTAAATATGAGCCTTAATCTGCTGACGAAAGGAGGTTCTGGAGTCTTTTTGTGTACCGAGGAAATGAGGCAAAACGACCAACGCCAGCAACAGTGCCGAAGCAATGCCAGCCATAGAAAAAACAGCCAGTTGACGTTGACCCGGTAATTCAGAGCCTAAAAGGACGGAAAAAGCAGCCAGACTTGTTAACGCGCCAAAAAGGACAGGTTTCGATACAGCTTTTAAAATCACCTCACATGAAGCATTTCCGTTGCGAAAGGCAAAGTAAACATGCAGGCCAAAATCAATAGTGATGCCAAGGAGTACAGCACCAAAACCGATCGTAATCCCCGAGACCTGATCGTAACAAAAGGCAACAGCCAGAAGCGCCACGGCAAAGCTGAAAAGCGGCAGGAGATAAACGAAAAGAGCCCGTATTGAACGTAAAAAAACCAGAAAAAGAAAGAACA
>CBDUFN010000053.1:0-14268 GCA_965366475.1 uncultured bacterium
GAGCAATGACAGGGCCGTCATCGATTTTCCGCAACCTGATTCTCCGACCAGGGCCAGTGTTTCTCCGCGGTCGATGGTGAAATCAATGCCAGCGATAGCCTTGATAAGGCCTTCCTTGGTAAAGAAGAACGTTTGCAGGTTTTTAACTTTGAGAAGAGTGCTCATGGTTGTCCGTTATTGGGAGTTATTCGTTGGTAAATGGAACCATGCACCGCTTTGGATGTCAATCTTAAAGCTGAGTCGAGACTCGCACTGCACTTTGTCGTTTGTGTTAAGATAGATTCTATATTTCTATTCTATAGCTATGGTGATTATATGCACGATCTGGTTGACCTTCATATCCACAGCATCTTTTCTGATGGAATTCTCACTCCGACTGAGTTGGTCGCTGAAGCCTCCAAAATTGGCTTACGAGCGATTGCTCTCGCAGATCACGATAATGTAGATGGTATCCCGGAGGCTCTCGCTGCGGGGCTTAAGTATGATGTTGAAGTTGTCACAGCCGTTGAGCTTTCGGTCCTTTGGGAGGACCTGAGTGATATCCATCTGCTTGGTTATGGTTTTGATCACAAAAATATCGAGTTGCAAACAGCTCTTGGGGAATTCAGGGCTTTCAGATCTGGACGAAGCGAACGCATTCTCGCCAACATTAATCAACGCCTGGAGAAAGAGGGGCAAAAACCACTGAGCTTTTCCGATGTGAGAGAGCGCGCCGGTGGAACTATTGGGCGGCCTCATATCGGCCAGGCTCTTCTTGCTGCTGGCTATACCCGTGATATGGAAGAAGCTTTCATCAAGTATCTCGTGCCTTGTAACGAGCCGAAACGTTTCTTTCCCCTTGAAGAAGCGATTAATCTGATTCATGGTGCCGGTGGCTGTACCGTTCTAGCTCATCCGGTCTTTATCGGAGTCAGCGATGCTCGGCTTGAAGAGTTGTTGGATATCTTTATTGGCCTTGGGCTTGATGGCATGGAAGCTCACTGCTCAGGAATTGGCAATGATGGCATTGATCGTTACATCACAATGGCCCGCCGGAAAAAATTGATAGTTACCGGTGGTTCTGATTTTCACCAACCGATAAAAGGAGGTGTCGTGATGGGACAGGGGAGAGGTAATTTAAAAATACCTTATCGTTGTGTTGAAGAGATTCGTGAGGCAATTAAGAAAATAGATTAAGTGTTCAAAAGAAAATCATCTTTCTTCTCTGCGGACATTCGATAACGATACTTTTGTGATAAAATTAACGTGTTTCTAACTCGTTGGTTTGTCCTCACCGTTGAAGGGGGAAGCAAATGTATCGTTACACTTTAAAACCTTTCATCAGATTTTTTCTCCTCTGTCTGTTTCTTTTCTTTCCCGCTGCTGTGTTCGGTATGGCTGAAAAACCACCGATTGTCCTTCCGGATGGCGTATTGAACTCCCCGCAAATTGAACAACTTGTCTTGGGGAAAACGATTCTGTCCTCTGATGGGAGCTCCTCTGCTGATGAGGTGCTCTTCTTTCGTGCTGACGGTACGCTGACTCAGGCGCGTGAAGGTTGGCAAGGTGAAGGGACCTGGTCTGTTCGAGATGATGCTCGTCTTTGTTTAAATAAGGAGCGCTCCGGGCGTGATTGTAGGATCATATCGCCTCTATGCAGTAAAAAAAGATGGCAATCACCGCTATGATTCGACGTTCGTTACCTTTCGCAACGGCGAACAGTTGAAACAACTCTCAAAAGCACCTCTTCTTCCTGAAGGGACACTTAAGCGTAAAGAGATCGTCGATCTTTTTTCAGGGCAAACGGTTGAGTCAGTAACCGCTGTCAAAGGAAGAGTGAGCCAGAGTTATTACAGTCCGGACGGCTCATTGGAGCAACTTCGTGACGGAGTGATGCGCCATGGACAGTGGAGGGTCAATAAAGATTCCAGGATGTGCCTTCAGATGGATAATCTCAAAGAAAAATGTCGGATCATTGTTAAGACCGATGGCATGATAAAAAAATATATTGTGAAAAAAAACGGACTCCATCAGCACAGTGTCTCTTATCGAAAGTTCACCCCAGGGAAAAATTTCCGGTAGCGATGTGGAGTATGTCTAGAAAGGCCCTTTTCCCCTGTGTGAGGCGACTTTCAATGCCTTTACGTTTCACCCTCAAAGAGGAAATCAAACACCTGCTCGGCAAAGGGTGGGTGAGCCATGTAGCTTTCATAAGCGTGGTTGGCATTGGGTACAGTCTCCAGGCTGAAATCTGCTGAGATGCTATAAGCTCGCGCCAGATTCCGATTGGCGCTAATCCAGCGTTCCGCACGTTCAATCCGATTCAAACCTTGAAATGAATCAATCTCACGAGCTTTGTTGAGATCCTTATCGCGAAGGTCGTCTTCTTCGCCGATCATCACCATCGTGGGTATTTTCAGGAAGTTCTCCAGTGGAAAAGATAATTTCGGCCAATCCTTGGTTGATTTCAACCCGTAGGGATACTTTCGGTCCGGATCTGGAAATGTATACCATCCAGGTGCCGTGATGACCATACGGGCGATACGCTTTGGGTAAAACATGGCATAACGATGAACAAACTGGCCTCCTCCTGAAAATCCAAAAATTCTCATCGGTGCCGGTGGAACGTCGAGCCACTCCTGAACATCGTGTAATAGATGATCAAAGGCCATGTCAGCGCGTTCGAGTTGCGCCGATGTCCCAAGTCTCTGGTAGCGTGGAAACTGGTCTTTGATGAAAAGAGGAGCGACAATTGTTGCTCCATGACTTTCAGCCTGTCCAATGAAACGCTCAACATGCTCTTCGGCATTTCGCGAAATCCCGTGAATTGAATAAAGAACTTTGCTGCTGTCCGGTGTCGACGTTGGTCTGTAAATGAAATATTCCATCTGTGACATCCCATCAATCGCGCGACGGTGGATTTTTCCTGGCTGCAAAGATTTAGTCATGAGGGTCTCCTCTTAAAAAAAACGTAGCGGTTCATCACTCACTGGGCTGGCGTCTTCTCTCATCATTGGCTTTTGGAAGGAGTGATAAACAAGGTGGAATCGAAGGTTTGTTGATATTCTTGGCGATAGAGTTCAACTTACCATCAGCGAGATACCAAAAGTCATCAGCCAATGCCAGACGCTCTTTTGAGCGCGTGACCATCAGCACCGTTCCTGCAAAACCATTGATGACGTTGGTAAATACATTGACGGCTTGCGGGTCAAGGCTGGCATCGATTTCATCGACAATCAGAATGGAAGGTTGTCCGAGAAGGGCTCTGGCCAAGGCGAGTTTGTGTCTTTGACCCAACGAGAGATTTTCTCCTCCCTCCTTGATTCGAAACTTTTCGCCATTTGGCAAGTTTTCGATTAAGTCGTCAATTTCGCAAAGAGCTTTTACTCTATTAATTTCTTCAGGTGATGCGTCTGGATCTCGATAAAGAAGGTTGTATCGAACGGATCCTTTGAGTAAAGGCAGGTCGGGACTGACGATGCCGATAGCTATACGTACCGAACTTAAGTTGCAACGACGGATATCTTGACCATCCACAAGAACTTTCCCCTTGTCTGGGTCTACCAAGCGGGCAATGATTTGCAACAAGGTTGACTTGCCAGCGCCATTGTCGCCAATCAGAGCCAGTCTACTGCCCCCTTGGATGGTGCCAGACAAGTTTTTTAAAACTCCTTGCATACGGATTCTCTGTATTTCAATTTCCCCTTTAATTATTTGCAGATCTGGAAGCTTTGATGAACGACCGCGAAGTGGCGTTGTTTCCATGAATTCAATGATCTTGGTGGTCGAAACTTTGTATGCTTGCAAGTATTCATGCACTCTGCCTAGGTCGCGAAAAGCTGTAGAGAGGAAACCAACAACAGTCATGGCAGCCACGACATTTCCTGAACTGGTCATGTTACGAAAAACCTCGAAGGCACCGAACGAGAGGATGGCTGCCATGGAGAGTGCTGTTGCACCTTCGTTGATAATCCTCATCCCTGCAGATGCACCTGCACGTTCGATCATGGCGTTGCTTAAGCGTTGACTTTGTTTGCGAAAACGACGTCGTTCGCGGCGACGTTGGTTAAACGCCTGAATAACAACATAGGAACGGATTTTTTCATTGATATTGCCTGCAAGGTGACCACGACGCCGACGGGCCTCGATGATGACCTTATGCATGTTAGGACCCATTCTCAGATTCCATGCCAACCCGAGCGATAGGATTGAGAGAGAACTGATCGCAAGGTATAGATCCAGATAAGCGAGAACGCTGATTGAGATGAACGTGACAATTAAAGAAACCACAATGCGCGCCAATCCCAAACTGACCCAACGACGAATTGCAGAAAGATCGCTGACAAACCGTAACATGGAGGAACCGGTACTACGGTTGCTCAGAGCCCGGGGGGAAAAGCGGCTCATGATGTCAAAAACTGAGAGGCGAACCTGATGAATATAAGCTTGTCCCAGCCGTTCGGCATCTATTCTTTCTTTGAAACGAAGCCATGCGGCCAAGCCTGTACATCCCATCAGGCCAAGAGCGAAGAGGAGAATCTCCCAGACTTGTGACAAGTCGTACATGTGGACTTCAGGATCATCAAATTCAGGATTTAGCAAGACGTTGAACGCGTGCCTGACCAAAAACATGGAACCGATAATGGTTACTGCCTGCAGAGTCCCGTTAGCGATCAGGCGAAGAAAGAGCATCCGCCTGTTTGCTGAGAAGATGGCTGGCAGTTGGCTCATGTGTGCTCCACTTCAGCCTCGGTGGTTTTGTTGAGACGTCTATATTGCAAACATTTGTAAATATATTGAGAGACACTGGGTCGCGCCAGAGCTCCAGTGTGATAGATCGGCAAGCCACAAATATCTTCAGCTTCACGGCACGCTAAAGGAGAGGAGGTCAGCACTCCGGTAATGGCGAATACAGGAAGTTGTCGAGCGGCAAGCCAGGAGACTCCTGCCTGAGCTCCGAGTGCGTCGTTGGCTGCGAATATGACACCATCGGCCCAGTCGGTAAATGTTGGTGTGTTGAAAAGACGAGATGTTTCTCGCTGTAATAAACCGTCGGCAACTTCAACAATAATAATGTCCGGGTGGGTCAAGGTCATTTGGGAGCCGAGGGTCATGACGACATCGAGAAGGACCTCCCGGTTAACGCGATAGGTTGAAACATAACCAGCATCGATAAAGTCGAAAACCGGGTGGGCTCCAGCATCGACTAAGGCACGGTAGTCAGCTCCGGCTCCTGTCCCGGTGAATTTGGCGGCAGCAACCTTGATTTTCTGCCGTACAAAACCTTTAACCAGATTGGCACATGCGGTTGTTTTACCCGAATTCATTGATGTTCCTGCCACGACCAGAACCAAGGGTTTGTCGTCCAATTGGTCAGCCTTTGGCAGACGCTCTCTTCGCAGGTTGATGCGCTGCCCGTTCTGATCTGCAATCAGGCCGAGGGGGGTGATCCGGGTCGCTGATTTAACCTTGTCATGTCGGTTTAGAAAGCGGGCTGCAACGCCACCGGCCGCGACCAGTCGGCAGGCACCTAGATGTTCTGGGACGATCCCTTCAAACTGGTCAGGTGCGTAACGGTTTCCGTACACAACCACAATTTCATCGCCTTCGAAGAGCGTTGCACGGCGACTGCTGACAAGCTCCAGCTTTTTGTGTTGACCAAGTTCGTCAACACGGGCCAGAACCAAGTCTCCTGCTTCGGGGATAAGAGATCCTTGCATCAACTGCATC
Source organism: uncultured bacterium (assembly GCA_965366475.1). GTDB lineage: Bacteria > Desulfobacterota > Desulfuromonadia > Desulfuromonadales > BM103 > M0040. Next base: position 5,710 of record CBDUFN010000053.1, read on the forward strand.
GGCTGTCGCTGATTGATGCGACGAGTGGTGTAGGCCCATTTGGCTTGATCTAAACGACGCTCCGACAAAGCCTCAAGCTGTATGTTCATTTTTCCTCCTTATCGATTAAGGCGGATCATGGTTGGTTTTGACTGTTTTAGAAAAGAAGACTGAAGAAGTCAGTTTTGTGGGAATTTTATCTTAATTTGAGGAGAAGACAAGGGAAGCAGGTGTCTCTAGAAAGAAAGGTTTTATAAAGAAAGATGTTCGATGAGAATTTTTACTCCGATAGAAATTAAAACGAGCCCGCCAAGGATCTCCACGCGCGAGCCCCAACGATCGCCTATGCGTCCGCCGAGGATCATACCGATAATTGTCAGGACACCGGCAACCAAACCGATCACCAGAGATGGCATCCAGATAGAAACACCAATAACGCTGAGAGAGAAACCGACCGCCAGAGCATCGATACTGGTGGCAATAGAAAGAAGAATCAGGCTCAACCCTTTGGTTGGGTCTCGTTCATCGGATTTTTCTTCACCACAGACAGCTTCGTAAATCATGCGACCACCGATAAAGGCCAGGAGGCTGAAGGCAATCCAATGATCCCATGCTGATACCCACTGAATGATCGTTTGCCCTGCCAACCAACCTATTACGGGCATCAATGCCTGAAACAGGCCAAAGTGAAAACCGAGACGAAAAAGGTGGCGACCGGTCAGGCGTGACAATACGGCGCCGGTGCCAAGTGCAACAGCAAAGGCATCCATGGCCAGAGCCAGGGCAAGTCCAATTAAAGTGATGGCATCCAATTTGCTATATACCTCTGATAATTCTTAAATACGAATAGCTTTCGATGGTTGGAGTTATGACGGATGATCGGTTGAATTGTCAACCATTTCGCTTTTTGTGCGTCTAATGCTTGAAAAGTTCTCTTGCTATTCGCTATTATGCATAGCGTTGCTTCATTGCGAAGCCTGACTTATGTTAAATTATTGCCGGTATTAAGCCGGAGAAAGACGGATTCTGATGCGTTCTTTGTTGTTAATTGTAGCTCTATTGTTTTGTTCTCAAACGGCGTTGGCCATGACTTCAGATGGCTGTGGCGCCGGTACTTGCAACGATTGTCACAGTATTACCAAGGAAGAAACGGCACAACTCCTTGGTTCTATGGTTGATAAGGTCAATAACGTGGAGTTCTCTGAAGTTCCCGGAATGTGGGTGGCTGAAGTTGAAAAGGGTGATCAGAGGCTGCCTGTGTATATCGATTTTTCCAAACAATACCTGGTGTCTGGAAATGTGATTCGCCTGGATAATAAGGAGAATTTGACCAGTCAACGTAGTGCTCGGATGAACAAGGCGGATGTCAGTAAAATCCCTTTGGATGATGCCCTTTTACTCGGTAAAGCTTCAGCTAAAACCAAAGTTATTGTTTTCACCGACCCAGAATGTCCTTACTGCAAAAAGTTGCACGAAGAACTGAAAGAAGTTATTCGTATCGATCCCAATATTGCCTTTCTGATAAAACTCTTCCCTTTGAAGATGCATCCAAACGCATACAATATTTCAAAGAGTATTATCTGTAACGATTCCATGGAACTGTTGGAAATCAGCTTTGCAGGTAAGCCAGTGCCACCAGCAACCTGTGATACCCAGGTTGTTGACCAAACTCTGGCTGTGGGTGCTGAGATAGGTGTTCGTTCGACACCAACATTGATTCTTCCAGACGGTCTGGTCGTGCCAGGTTATAAAAAAGCCGGAGCTCTTTTGGCGATGATCGGTGAAAACGTTGCTCAGGTCACCAATCAATAAATTATTACGGCAAAGCCTTGCCATCGGTGCTTCTATCTGATAAGAACCTACCGTAGATTTAATCTTTTCTGGAGGAATGATTCATGGGTTTGATGACTGGCAAGCGCGGCGTTATTTTTGGTGTTGCGAATGATAAGAGTATTGCCTGGGGTGTTGCCCAGCAGTTGCATGAGGCTGGCGCCGAACTGGCTTTTACTTTTTTAAACGAAGCGTTGGAAAAACGTGTACGTCCTCTGGCCGAAAGTTTGGGTTCCACGATCATTTTGCCGTGCGATGTCGGCACTGATGATGACATTGCTGCCGTATTTAAAGAGCTTGAGCAGCAATGGGGTACGATCGATTTTGTCGTTCATGCTGTTGCTTTTGCCAATCGTGAAGATCTGAAAAAACCGTTCAGTCAAACGAGTCGCGAAGGTTTCAATTTGGCTATGGACATCAGTGCTTATTCTTTAGTCCCAATGACTCGTTATGCGATCCCTTTAATGCCTGAAGGTGGCAGCATTGTCACCATGAGTTATCTCGGTGCCATGATGGCCGTTCCTGATTATAACGTAATGGGTGTTGCCAAGGCAGCTTTGGAATCATCGGTTCGTTATCTGGCGGCTGAACTTGGTTCACGCAAGATTCGTGTTAATGCCATATCTGCAGGGCCAATCAAGACGTTGGCTGCCTCGGGTATCGGAAATTTTAAACAAAAATTGCACACGATGGAAGAACGTAGCCCGTTACAGAGAACCGTGACGCAGGAAGAAGTTGGCAAATCAAGCCTTTATCTTCTCTCTGATCTTTCTACCGGTGTTACTGGTGAAATACACTATGTTGACGGTGGTTTCAATATCTCGGCATTATGATTCTGTCGTGTTCTGATTAACAATAAAAAGGCCCCTGTGGGGCCTTTTTTGCGTATGAGCAGGGGAACTGGAACGTTGCGTGCACACCTCTTGTCTCTTGCAACGTAGGCTTTAAATTCTAACTGGACTTTTCAATGATTCACGGCAGTACCACCGGACTCAAATCAAGCCAGGTCAAGGCTCTCGAAAGAATCTATCAGAGACGCTTGCCCGCGGGTGAAGTGATTACTCAAGAGCTTGCTCGCTATCTGACTGAGCAATCGCGCGAATTACGTCGCCAGATTGGTCTGATTGTGGATCGCAGCGGTGCGGTGAAGTACGTCGTCCTTGGTGATGACCGAGAAATTGTTATCCCCGATCTTAGTGGCTACGGGATGGGCCGAAGTGGTTTGCGTGGGCTACGATGTATTCATACCCACCTTAAGGGCGAGCCCCTGTCGCAGGATGATATCAATGACCTGGCGTTACTGCGTCTGGACATGATGGTGAGTATTGATGTTGGTGAAGATGGGCTGCCCGGTTCGGTTTACTCCGCCCACTTGATTCCACCTGATCCTCAAGGTCAAATTCATCTCTTGCAGCACGTCTCTTCAGTTTATAGTTGGGATTTGGATTTCAATGCTTTTATTCGTGGGCTGGATGCAGAACTTGAACATTCACGTTCGGAAACTCTCGATCTAAGCGACAATAGAGAAAAAGCAATTCTTTTATCTGTAACTCAGGTGCCGCTGCGTGAAGCGGAAGATTCTTTGGATGAGTTGACAGAGTTAGCCCGTACTGCCGATGTTGTTGTCCTCGATCGAATCATGCAGCGATCGCGCAAAATGAATCCTCGTTCTTTGATGGGGGAGGGCAAGCTTAAAGAAGTTGTGATCAGTGCCTTACATAAAGGCGCCACTTTACTGGTTTTTGATCAGGATCTTACTCCGGTACAGGCTCGTACCATTGCAGCGATGACAGAGTTGAAGGTTATTGACCGTAGCCAACTGATTCTCGATATCTTCGCCCGTCGTGCTCATACTCTGGATGGCAAGGTTCAGGTCGAACTGGCGCAGCTTAAATACATTTTGCCGCGACTCTCCGGTAAGGGTACGGCGATGTCTCGCCTGATGGGCGGAATCGGTGGACGTGGCCCCGGTGAAACCAAATTGGAAACAGACCGTCGCCGCATTCGCGACCGCATCACTCGGTTGGAAAAGCAACTTGCTTCTCTCAGTAAGGGGCGGCTCCAACGGCGACAAAGACGAATTAAGACCGGTGTGCCGATTGTTTCTATTGTTGGTTATACCAATGCCGGAAAATCAACCTTGCTTAACGCATTGACTCAGAGCGAGGTGTTTACCGAAGACTTGCTCTTTGCAACTCTGGATACCTCAACACGGCGGTTACGTTTTCCCGAGGAGCGTGAGGTGATCATTACTGACACGGTCGGATTCATCCGGGAATTACCGAAAAGTTTGATGGGGGCGTTCAAGGCGACGGTCGATGCTCACCTCTTGATGCATGTGGTGGATATCTCCAATCCTCGCTTTGAAGAACAGATCAGTGCCGTGAACCGTATCTTGCGTGATCTCGATCTTGAAGAGACCCCGCGTATTCTGGTTTTTAATAAAATTGACTTGATCCCCGAAGAAGAAGTTGCTCCCTACTGCAGGCGCTTTGATGCAATTGCTGTCAGTGCATATAAACGAGCAACTTTTGATGATTTGTTGCGGGAAATGGAAGAACGCTGTTGGGGCGGAGAATTACGCAGTATTTGACACTTAGCGCGTTTTTCGTGTAGCCTGTGCCCGCTTTCGGAGGTTTATAAATGCGGTTTATGAAAATAATTATCTGTCTTGTTTCCTGCCTTGTTTTGGCAGGCTGTTTTTCAATCAATATCCCCTTTGTTAATTCAAACTCTGCGGATGAGACGTCCACTCCTCAACCTCAGAGTGAGATGGAGGCTCCTGCGTCTCACTCTCCTGAAGTGGTTGAGCCCGAGCCCAATCCTAATGACCTGTTGGCGTCATCCCCAGAGACTGTTACCGAAGAACCTCTCCTCGATTTGGTAGAACCACTTGATGCCGAAACTCTGGCAGATAATCAACTTTTGCAGAATGTTGATCAGGTGCCTCCCGCGGATCCCGGACCGTCATTCTTACGTCAGGAACCAGTGTATGATTTCCCGATTGTAGAAAATGAAAAAGTCCGTTACTTCGTTGATTATTATACAGGCCGAGCGAGGAACACCTTTAAAATCTGGTTGGAGCGCTCGGGTCGTTATTTGCCTATGATGCAAGAGATTTTTGCTGAAGAGGGTTTGCCCAAGGATCTGGCTTATCTTGCCATGGTGGAATCCGGCTTCAACGATAAGGCTTACAGTTGGGCTCACGCCGTAGGCCCCTGGCAATTTATTGAGAGTACCGGTCGTCGATACGGATTGAAAAATGATTGGTGGCATGATGAGCGTCGCGACCCTGAGAAGGCCACTCGTGCTGCCGCTCGATTCCTGAGTGACTTGCATAAAAGCTTTGATGGTGATTGGTACCTCGCTGTGCCATCTTATAATGCCGGTCCGGGAAAATTGCGCCAGGCCATCAAGCGCTACAAGACCAGGGATTTTTGGGAAATCAGTCGAGGTAAATACCTCAAAGCTGAAACCAAAAATTACCTACCAAAACTTCTGGCCGTTATACTGATCGCCAAAGACCTTGAGAAGTATGGTTTTACTGATCTCGACTATCAGGAGCCCCTCGCCTATGATACTGCGGAACTGTCAAGCAGTACTGATCTTGAAGTCATTGCTCGTTTGAGCGGTTCTGATTACGCTGAGATAAAAAAACTTAACCCAGAACTCAAACGTTGGTGTACGCCTCCGGCCGTTAAAAGTTTTCAGGTAAGACTGCCTGCTGGGAGTCAAACCGTTTTCTCCGAAAAACTCGCTCAGTTGCCTAAAAGGGAGCGGGCAAACTATGTTCGACATAAAATCAAGTCTGGTGACACGTTGTTGGCTCTCTCCTCGCGATACGGTGTACGCGTCAGCGATATCAAACGTCTTAACAGTATAAAAAACGCAAGAGCTATTCAGATTGGTACCAACCTGATTGTGCCCTTGAATCCAGATTCAAATGGGTCGAAGCCACTGGCCGAACTGAAAGATGATTACAAGCGTTCGCGGCTCTCTCGTTATACGGTTAGATCTGGAGATTCTCTGTGGAAAATCTCTCGTAAATTTAATGTCTCGGAAAAGCAGTTACGTGTATGGAACAAGTTGGGGTGGAGTAATACAATTCGACCCGGGCAACGCTTGATTGTCTCTTCAAAGAAATCCTCAAAAAAGCGTACCGCAACTGTAAAAAAGGTCGACGGTCCTGTGACAAAGATGGTTTACAGGGTTCGCTCTGGCGACACTCTCTGGGCAATCGGTCGTGAGTTTGCCGTTGAGACACGTCAGATTCGTAGCTGGAATAACCTTGCGGACAACCATGTGCTGCAACCAGGTGAAAGCCTCACCTTGCACGTGAGCAGCCGTCGTGGCTGAGCTTGAATATGCTTCTTTTCTGAATGATCTCCCCGGTGAACCGCCTACCGACTGCTCCCGTCTTTATTACGGCGCAGAATTCTGTTATTGGCGTTTACCCTCTGCTGAAAAGATTCTCACCGCAAAGAATTGGGCTGCTCAGGCCGAATGGACTTTTACTCTGGTCACTCCTGTTCTTGGTGAAACTGAGCGACAGCGGTTCGAAATTGTTCTGAAAAAAGTTCTTCCTGATTTGGCTGCGGGTGATGAAGTCTTGATCTCGGATTGGGGCGCTCTGGAATTAGTGCGTGACGTACGGAATGACTTGACGGTTGTTTTGGGTCGAGCGCTTTCAGGACAGAAACGCGGCCCACGTATTCTTGATATGGATTTGAACGAGGAACAGGACCGTTACTTTCAACGTGGCTCCTGGCATAATCAAGAAGCCGTGCAACTGCTTGTCGAACAAGGAATCAAACGGGTCGAACAAGATAATCTCCTACAAGGTCTCGCTCCCTTACCTGAGCCTCTGAAGGGCTCTTTACATCTTCCTTACGGCATGGTCACATCCAGTGGCAATTGCCCTTTTAGGAAGACGGCCATATCAGCCCCATGTCCGGCCCCTTGTGGAGAGACTTTTACTCTGAACTCATCAGAGACGAAGGTCCCTCTTTATCAGGACGGCAATACACAATTCATCTGTAATGAGACTCTTCCTGATAACCTTGCGCAGTTGGGGATCAACCGGATTGTCAAACACCCTGTGATGCGCTGATAAGGCAGGTTGAAAATCACTTAGTTTGCTTTGACAACCTCAGGTCAGACTGTTAGTATACGTCGCTCTAAACCACTTGAAAGGACTTTGTTCCCATGCTGTCTGTACTTATTGCTCTTGTTGCCGGTTCCGTTTTTGGTGCGGCCTTATTTTTCACCACCAGCCTTCATCCTGCCGTCTCAGCGATTACAGGTCTCGCTGGTTTTACGCTCATCTACGTTGTTATTCTCAAGCAGGTGATGAAGCGTGTCGGTGATGCCATGGAATTGGTGCAGAAAGACCTCATGGCCAATCGTCCCGAAGCCGCAGTTCATAAACTGGAAGAGGTTAAGAAGAAATACGCTTTCTGGCAATTCTTCGTCGATAAGCAGATGAACTCGCAAATCGGGATGGTTTACTATCTGCGCCGTGATTTCAGCAAAGCTTTCGATTTTCTCCAAAAGGGTTTTGTGCGGCATTGGGTTGCCATGGCCATGTTGGCGATCATTTATATGAAACGTAATCAGACCAAGAAGATGATTACTACTTTTGAGAAGACTGTTGCAGGAACCCGCAAGGAACCTTTGCTCTGGAGCCTCTACGCATTTTGTCTCGATAAAATTGGTGATCGTAATAAAGCTGTCACTGTTATGGAAAAAGGCCTGAAAAAAATCGGTTCGGACGAATTGATGAGCGCGAACCTGCAAGCGCTTCAGTCGGGTGGTAAGATGAAGATGCAGGGCTATGGCGATCTCTGGTTGCAGTTTCAATTGGAAAAGCAGGGCGCTATGATCCGCAAACAGACCAAGGCTATGCAAGGCCGCCGCAAAATGGTCAGACGGTAAATTAACTCTTAAGGAACGCACGAGCATGGCCAAGAAGAAGTCATCGAAGCAGAATGCCACCGCGCCAAAAGAATTTACAAGCAGCCCCTTCAAGGATTTGAAGGGGCTGTCTGCTTTCACCGAGCGGAAACAGGCATCGAGCCATAAGCCTGAGGAGAAAGCACCTGTCGTTGATAAGGTCTCAGTCTCCTCTAGCGTTGATCTCTCCTTTGCAGATGAAATGGATTTCCTTGGAGTTGAGCCTTTAGAAAAGAGTTCTCTCGACGTACCTGCTGCAAAGACGGTGAATGTTGTACCGGAGAATGAACCAATCAACCTTGCACAACAGGATCATGACAAGTCGGTCTTTCTTGAAGCCCTCGGTGATATGGAAAAGACCTTTGTTGACGAATGGCCTGAAGAGGACACTGGTAAACCGGCGGTTCCCAGACGCATGAAGCAAGTTGAGCGCGGACAGCTTAAGCCTGAAGCCAAGCTTGATCTACATGGCTTGACTATCGCTGAATCTTCCGAGAAGGTTCGCTTCTTTCTGCAAGATGCTCTCTATCAGGGAGTGAAGACAGCACTGATCATCACCGGAAAAGGTTTGCACTCCAATGATGGACCTGTCTTGCGCCAGGCGGTTGAACATTTACTGAATGAATCTCAGGAATCTGTTCTGGAGTGGGGGATGGCTCCTAGAAACTACGGTGGTAGTGGTGCTTTGATTGTTTTTCTGCGTGGGGCCTAAGCTTTCATATGTCTCTTGCGTTGGAATAGTTCTAAAGTTCAAATAAATATCCTTATTAGCTCTCTTCGATGAGAGTTCTTGCAATC
>CBDUFN010000054.1:0-14207 GCA_965366475.1 uncultured bacterium
TCAAGGTGGTCAAGGTGGTCAAGGTGGTGGTAGCAGCAATGCTGGCCGTTCGTCGACTCCTGCGGAAAACTTTTCGTCAGCACCACAAGAACCTCCTTTTAACCCTGATGATGATATCCCGTTCTAAAAAATACGTTTTTTAAGTTCGATGGATATAATGAAGTTATGACGGGCAAGGTTCTGTGACCTTGCCCGTTTTGTTTATGCTTTTTCATGTTTGCGCCACTCTGCTGTTTCTGGTAACTTTAGTTCTGTTGATTTTATGTCGTGGGGATTATTATGTCGCTCGAGCAAAGACGCAACCTGCTCATTGAACTGCTGAACGATTCCGAGGAAAGCGTTCGTAGTGCCGCAGCCGCAGCACTTGAGCGTCTTGAATCCTTTCAGGACTTGTCTCAGATTATTCAAGATCTTCGTTCCGATAAGCGTGGACAGCGGGTTAAGGCGATTTTCGCAATGGAAAACGTCAAGTCCACAGAGGTTTTTCCTCACTTGATCGGACTTCTTAAAGATTCTGATGCGGATATCCGGGGTGCAGCCATTCAGGTTCTTGGTGTGAAGGCTCACCCGAAATCACTGAACAGCCTGGTCAAGCATCTTAAAGACCCTTCTCCCTCGGTACGTGTACATACTGCCGAAGCTCTCGGTCATTTTGACGATGTTCGACTTGCCCCTTATCTTGTTTCGCTGTTGGCTGAAGAGGATGAGCTTTTGGTGGCGGGTGCAGCCAAGTCTCTTGGCTCAATTGGTTCTCCTGATAGTGTTGCTCCTTTGGCCAAGTTAACCAAAGACAGTCGTGCTAAGGTTCGGGTTGCAGCGATAGAAGCTCTGTGCGAGTTACCATTGAAAGGTTAGTTTCTGGGGTTTGTAAATAAAAATTAAAAAGGGACGGAAGATTTATTCTTCCGTCCCTTTTTTTGTTTGAATCCTGTTCAAGAATCCAGGTCGAAGAAATCCGTTACGTCGATGCCTTTTGTTTGAGGGTCGACTTCTGCAACGATGCGACGTGGCTGATTCGGTCGTAACTGCATTCTGACCGGTTCTTCCAAAAGAGTTCCGGCAGGGTCGAAAAGAATTTTGATGTCGACCAGGCTGGTGTCTTTGGTGTCGACTTTGGTAACAAGGCCGACTTCGTTGTTGTCAAGTCGTACAAGGCTGCCCACTGGGTAGGCTCCAAGAGAGTCAACAAAGTGCATGACAAAATCAGGATGTAAAGACTACCCGGAGATTTCCTCTGGTAAGAGCGAAGCGTGGTCATGGCATCGTAGGCATCGGCAATCGCGGTCATTTCCACCAGTGGAGAAACGATACTCCCTGCTGAGTCTGCCGGGTATCCAGAACGATCGTAGCGCATGTGGTGGCCGAGGACAATTTGCATGACTTCAGGAGTGACGTCTTCCATTTCCTTGATAATCTCGGCACCGAAGCCGGGATGCTCTTTGATTGCATCAAACTCAGCATCCGTTAAACGCCCGGGTTTGGTGATAATGTCTACATCAATCCGGAGTTTGCCAAGGTCGTGCAGCAGGCCACCAAGGCCCAAAGTCTTTAATTGATCCTCGGTCAAGTTGCATGCTCTGCCGACAGCCAGGGCCAGCACTGAGACGTTGACCGAGTGGGTGAAGGTATAATTGTCGTAATCTTTCAACATTGACAGAGCCATCATAGCGTGAGGTTCTGTCATTGTCAGTTGAGCCATACTTTTAACGACGTTGATGGCTTCGTCAGAAGAGGGAATTTCACCCATTCGGACATCCTGAAAGATTTGATCAACAACTTTGAGTGCCTTTCGGTAAACCTTTCGTGGCTTTTGATCGTCATCATCATCGTCGTCTACAGCAATCGCCCGAATTTTTTTCACCCCTTGCGATGTGAGCGCGTCGGCGAAGTCTTGCCCTTTGCCTCCACCGGAGTGAATCAGGTTAAGTAAGGCCTGAATTTCTTTCGCTGAGAGACCGGCCATGAACTCAAAGCCGATTAATTCATGGGCTTCCAGAAGAATTGCAAGCTCGCTTGCTGCTGGGAACTCGTCCATGAAGAGGTGGTCCTCGACGAAAAGGGTCCCCTCTAAAATGCCCATCTTGATAATCTTCTTGTGTTGCAATAAACCGAAGAGGCCGTTTTGGAGTGTCTCGACCTGTTTGGCTGTGGCAGGGTGGTTGACAGCGTAAAGACGCAGCCCTTTGATAGCTGCAGCCAGAACCTGTACGACCTGTTTTATTTCATCAACGTTCATGTGCTCGCCTTGTCCAGTTGCATGATGGCTTGAGCGGCTGCTCGGGCAACAGCAGCTGTGCGATCCTGTGTGGTCTTTTCCAATACGCCACGCGTATCTTCATCTCCAATGTCACCAAGGGCCGCTGCCGCAGCTATACGCAGTTCATCGTTAAGCTTGCGATGAAACCATCGCTTGTTTTTGATGATTTTTAGTAGTTCGGGAACGGCTTCGGGGGCTCGTATCTCTCCAAGCGCTCGTATACTGTCTTTTTTAAGGTCGATCCCCCGTTGGCTCCAGTCTTTTTGCTTTAACAGGGCCAGCAGTGTCGGTACCGCCGCCGTCGCGCGAATGGCTCCTAACGAAAGAATCGCCTGACGTCTTAATTCCTGATCATCGTCAACAGCTGTTTGCAGCAGAATTTTGATTGCGCGCTTGCCACCGATTTTGGTCAAGGCACGAATGGCTTCTCGACGAACGCGAATTTCGTCGTGCTGCAGTAAAAGAGTGAGCTCTGCAAGGGATTCCTGACTGCGAATGTCTCCCATGATGGCGATAGCGTTACGAACGACGAACCAGCGTTCGTCGATGAGGAACTCATTTATGACAGGAAGGGCGGCCGTGCCGCTGCGAACCAGGATTTCATTAAGGAGCTTGCGTTTTGGAGCGGCACTCTCGTTCGCGAGTATTTCCATGAGGTGTTTGGTGATTTTGTTGCCCAAAAAGGCTAGAACCTGCACCAGGGTGTTACGCGTTTTCTGCTCTGTGTCTTCAGCAAACATATATGCAACCAGACAATCGGTGGTCTCGTCCGTTGCCAGTTGGCTGATGGCGACTCGTGAATATTCTTTACGTACTTCTGAGAACTGTTTTCCCGTGGCACACCGACAGAGCAGGAGAAATGAACGAAGAACCAGAGCTTGGTTTTCATTGTTGAGTTGCAAACGGAGCAGTGGTATCAGTTCCTGGATGGAATCCTGAAAACGGGTGTCATCGTTTTCTTGCTCCATTTTCGATAGAAGTGCTTCCAGACTCAATGCCTCTGCCTGGGCTTGCCCTTCATCTTCGTCCTCTCCTTCAGAGAGAACCGCTGCAGGATCGAACTCTGGGTCTTCAGGTAACGCTTCGATTTCTTCTCGACGTTCAAGAATGTCATCCAGGTTACGGACATTCGTCCATATTGTGGTTAGGCGTGCCTTTTCCAGAATAGTCTGAATTCCGCCTTGCTTCTGAATGGTTTGTGGGTCGAGCAAAAGGTAGTGGACGAAGTGGTGTAGATCACTACTGTTGAGATCTGAAAGAAAGGTCAGATGTTGAATTCTTCTCGCAAAACAGAAGGTAGCGAGTTGTTCAAGAACCTGATTACCCTTTGCCACGGGGCTGTCGTCAAACAAAAAGCCGCCTCTGCGGATGGTTAGCGAAAGATGGTTGCCACCACCAAGGATCGGTTCGAAACTGCGGAGGCTTTCCTTCGCTGCTGCCTGCAGGGCAGGGTGCTTGGCTGGGTAATATCTGACAGCTTTGATCTGTTTAACGACCCCGGTGAGTGAGGTCGCAATCAGTTTATGAAGTTCGATTGCATCTGGCATGTCTTTATTTCCACTGTCTGTCGTCGAAACTGGTTCAGGGAGAGCCAAGAAACATCAGAGCATTCTAAATGATTTTAAACGCTTTGACCAGACCTGAGGTAGTATTCTCTAATACTTACTTTTATTCTTTGATTTTTCTGACTAAATGATTTTTTTTGCAAAGCACTGTCAGGTAATGTCATGATTGCCTGACAGTGCTTATCTATGACCTTTTTTTGTGGTACAGCTTTTAAGGAGATGTCCTTAGCTATGATACTTGGCATTACTGGAGGTATTGCTTCCGGAAAAAGTTTTGTGGCCGACTCTTTTGTTGCGTGTGGCGCTACCTTGGTGAGTGCCGATCTTCTCGCTAGGGAGGTCGTCAACCCAGGCAGCCCTGCTTTGGGAAAGCTGGTTGAAGCCTTTGGTCTGGAAATCCTGACGGCTGGGGGTAGTCTGAACCGTGAGGTGCTGGCGCAAAAGATTTTTGCAGACCCTGCTGCGAGGCAGATACTCGAATCAATTACCCATCCGGCGATTGCTCATTTAGCAGAATGCCGGCTTACGGAGTTGAAAAACGCTCCTCACGATTTGATCGTTTATGAAGCCCCTCTGCTGTTCGAGGCGGGCGGAGAAGGCCGTGTTGACCAGATTCTTGTGGTCGTCGTAGATCCCTCATTGCAGATGGAAAGGCTTGTTAAGCGCGACCAGTTAAGCGAAGAAGAAGCCCTTCTGCGAATTGCAGCTCAATGGCCTCAGGGCGACAAGGTCCAGAAGTCTGATTTCGTGATTGATAATTCGGGGTCTCTGGAGCAAACTCGACATGCGGTTTCAGCTCTTTATTCCTATCTTGTTTAACCGCTGTTCTCCGTCCGCTCGATTTCCTTCATAAATTTGAGTGTCTGGGCAAACATCTGCTTGTGACATGGGTTCTCTTCGCGAGTCAGCACGTGAGGAACCTCGGGTCCGTATCGCTTGTAAACCTTGACAGCGCTTTTCATGGCGTCAACGACTTCGCGACCACTGTCAATGTCAACGGTTTGATCTCCCTCTCCATTGAAGGCAAGGACAGGACAAGAAAGCTCTGTCAACACTCCCCGAACAGCTTTGATTAAAAGGTTAATCTGATGCATTCCGGCAACCGGTCGACGTTGGTAATAACGTTTCGACTCTTCTCCCCCTGCTGCTTTCTCCTGATAAGGCCGAACCCACCGTAACCACCCTGCAAAGGGTGCGAGTTTGTGGAGAACCCGGAGGTAGGGAGAGAAAAGAATCAGCCCTTTTAATGGTTTTGTCTTTGCTGTTGCCAAGAGGAGAAGGCAACCGGTACTCATCCCCATTCCGTAAACCGATGAATAGTTCTTTGCTAGTATTTCGTAACCGTTTAAAACCACATTGAGCCATTCTTGCCATCGACAATCTGCCAAGTCTTCAGGTGTAGTTCCGTGTCCAGGTAAGCGGACAGCGAGGCTGGCAATACCAGCTTCAGATAGAAATTCGCCAAGGAGTCGCATTTCCCATGGTGTGGCGGTAAAGCCATGAACCAGTAGAGCAGCGGCCTTTGCTCCTGGGGGGCACAGCATGAAAGGTTGATTGTCAGGGTCTGATACACCCTGTTGCTGAGCTTCTGTGCGGAGAGTGCGGCAATCGGGATCTGTTTCAGAGCAGTCGTTGTTAGCCATTTGTTGTTCCTTGAATTTCCTTTAACTGCCTTGATTCATTGGGAAATGTCTTTTATCATAGCAGCCAGAAGAGCCCTGTCAATCCACTTTCGGTTGTGCTGTTTTGCATCTAGTCCTTGTTTTCTCTTCTGCTGGCTTTGGGAACTTTCCTGAGTGCTTTAAGCCTGTCGCTGCGAAAAAAGAAAGCCCCTGCACTTATGTTTTTTAAGTGCAGGGGCTTCTTGTGGTTGAGTAGAGAGGTTGTGCTATTTGTGGTAGCCGAGACGGGTTGACAGCTCTTCTGACGCACTTAACACCAGTGGTACTAATTCCTTTTTGATTCGTTCTTCGCCAAGCCGCATATTGGGGCCGGAGATGCTGATTGAACCAACGATTCTTCGAGTGTAGTCGCGAATTGGAGCTGCGACACAATGCACTCCAAGGTCAAGCTCTTCATTATCTATAGCGTAGCCTTGTTCTGCAACATCCTCCAACTCTGCTCTGAGCTGTTCTCGTGATTTGATCGTTGTGTCAGTATATGTCTGATACTCATCTGTTGGCAGTATTTCGCTGATTTCGTCTTCGGACATGTGTGCCAGGTAGACTTTACCTGCTGCCGTGCAGTAGGACGGCAATCGTGAACCGACGCGGGAAACAACGCGAACGGTCATGTCAGTCTCAACCATGTCAAGGTAAACGACGTGCCCTTCCTTGAAGATCGCAACGTAACAGGTTTCATTGCACTCACCAACCATCTTCTCTAGAATCGGTTTGGCCTGACGCAGCAAACCCATCTGCTTGATGAATGTCTGGCCAAGCTCCAGAGCTTTGAGACCGAGTCGGTAGTTCTCTGTCGCTTTGTTCTGCTCGATATAGCCTCGCGACTCAAGGGTTGCCAAGAGACGAAAAACATTATTTTTGTGCAGTTTCAGCCGTTTGCTGAGCTCGGTTACTCCAAGTTCATCAACTTCATCATGAAACTGCTCGAGAAGATCGAGAGCATGCGAGACTGCTTGGATGATATATTCGGATTTTTCTTTCCTGGCCATTTTGTGGAAATCCTTAATAAATTATTAATAAAACTGCACTAGGGTTTTGTGCAACCATATTTTCTAACGAAACCGCCGAGGGCTGTCAAGGTAGAATGGAAATTTTTGTGATAAATGGTTACGTTTAAAATTACCCCCCGATGAGGTTTTCCTTCAATTAAGTTAATTTTAAAATAGTGTTTTATAGAAGTCAAATAGATTAGTTTCTTTTCTCAATCTAGCTGGAGCGGTTGACACACCGATGGCAGGCAGGTAGATTCAAATTTATGAATTTCTGGAGGGCTTTGCATGCTGACACTCAGTAAAAAAATTATCGTTGCCATTGATGGTTCGCCTCAATCAGATAAAGCGGCTGAAGAGGCCGTGCGTCTTGCCTCTATCTCCGGGACCAAGTTTAAAAGTAAACTCTACGCGGTGATGGTTCTACCTAGTATGAAAACACCAACTTTTACTGATTTTTTCCCCGACAAACCCGCAACGGAAATGCCCGGTTGGCAGGAAAAGCGCGATCGACTCTTTTATGTTGTAGAAAAAGTTGCATCAGAGTCAAACGTCGAAGTGGAGTCTCTGGTTATGTATGGCGACCCTGCTGAAGAACTGATGCTGCTGGCTGAAGAAAAAGGTTGTGATGTGATCGTGGTAGGTTCCTCCGGAAAAGGTCGGATGAAACGTACTTTACTCGGCAGTGTTTCCACTAAAATCTCCCTCCATGCACACTGTTCTGTTTATATCGTTCGTTAAGTTAATTCCTCTGAATAAGCCTGCTCAATCATGATTGACCCTCATCTGAGGGGCTTCTGGTCTCCCGACACAAATATTCGAAAATTTCGATCAATGTATCCTTAATCAGATCCAGTTCTTTCGGGAACTCGTGCGGTGAGAGTTCAAGCACCAGTGCGTGGTCGTACCTTGTTTCCTTTAAATGATTGAGAAAACGGGTTAAAGGCAGGCCGCCATGGCCTGGCAACAGGTGCTCACGCCCGTTGCCGTAGTCGGAAAAATGGATACTACGCATTCGTCCTGATTCATAGAATTCGTGAAAATCTCCAAGAAAATCAGTGTGCATAGAGCCACAGTGGGCAGTGTCAAAGGTCAGGTAGAGATTTCTCTCTTCCATGAAGCGTACCATGCTGTCTATTTTTGAGAGCAGGTATGGATTGACTTTGAACTGCGGCAGGCAGGGCATGTTCTCAATGGTAATGATAACTTCATTCTGTCCTATCTCTGCTTGGAAATCTTTGATTTTCCTGAGTTGGCGCCAGAACTTTATTTCGAAGAACAGCCAGTTTGGCGGGTGAAAATTGATGAGAGGAACCCCTGCATTCAGAGCGAGTTCTGCACATCTCTTTAGTTGGTCCATCTTGTTGCCCCATCCATCAATCTCAAAAAACGGTGCGTGGAGGGAGAGAACCGGAAAAATACTTTGTAATTCCAACAGGTGGTCAAGGTGCTTCGATCCCGCGAAGTCATGATTAATGATGACTTCCAGGCCGTCAAAACCAATATCCCTGGCCATTTCAAAGACCTGGGTTGGTGGGAGGGTGTAGAGACTTCCTGCGGATAGAATAAGCTTCATTTTATAGAATTATTAACGTCACAATAAAACAATATTTTAGTTTTTTGGAAACTACAGCATGACTGACATACGGTCAATGCTCCTTCATTTGTCGATCAACCTAATTTTAAGGGCTGTGAACCTTCTCGACGAGGAATCGTCTTAAGTGTTCCGGTGGCGGTGGTGTCAGCCGTGAGACGATGATCATTGTCACGATAACAACCGGTGCACCGACGAGGGCCGACGATGTCGGTGGCAATATTGTCTGAATTATTGGAAACAGGTTCCCGAGGACAATCGGTGCAAAGGTGATAATGGTTCCGACCGTCATGCCGGCAATTGCCCCGTACTTGTTTGCTCGGTCCCACCAGATGCCTAGGAGAAATACAGGGAATAGTGTGTTCCCAGCCAGTGCGAAGGCAACCGCAGTAATCTGGGCGATCAATCCGGGGGGGTTAACGGCGATGAGTAGCACCAGGAGAGCCAATACAAGTGTTGCTCCTTTGGCGACAATCAGTAGATGCCGTTCGTTAGCGTTGGGGTTGATTAGCCGGTAATAGATATCGTAGGAGATTGCTCCCGCTCCTGTCACCAGTAAGCCGGTGATTGTACTGATAGCGGCGAGTACGCCACCAATCGCAAGAACACTGACGAAGATTTCATTGAGGCCGACCCACTCGGCAGTTTTGATGACGATGATGTCAGCCAGAGCTTGTGCTTCTGCTGGATCGAGGGTTGTCCCTGATGTTGTCAACCAGGATCGGGCGAAGGCTCCGAAAGCTGGAGCACTCCAATAGAGCAGCCCGATGAAGAACAGACCCCAGACCACACCCCAACGCGCATCCCTGTTGTTCGGAACGGTGTAAAAGCGCGAGAGAACATGTGGTAAACCGGCGGTACCAACCATCAAAGTAAAGCAGAGTGCGATCCACTCGTAAGGTGATCCGAAGGTCCATGGGAAGAGGTAGGCACTTGAAACTTGTTCCGGAAGATCGCGTAAAGCGCTGCCATAACTGAACTGGGGAACCAGCCAGTTGTATCCCAGTTTTTTCGCAATCATCATCAGTGGAATCACGAAAGAGAGAATCAGGATAAGGTAATGCATCTGCGGATTGCGCGCTGCTTTAATGCCGCTTGCCACCATCAGGTAGGCAAAGGTTATCACGGTGCCAAAAACCAGTGCCTGAGTGTAATCAATACCAAACATCCACGCGAAGATCAGACCGATCCCCTTGTATTGGGCAACGCAGTAAATCAGGGAAATGACTATGGCGATAACGGCTGAAAAAACCCGTGCAACAGATGAGTCGTAACGTGCTTCTACAAAATCTGGAGCGGTATATTTCCCGAAGCGACGAATCTGACTTCCCATCAAGACCAGAAGCAGGACATAACCGCCTGTCCAACCCAGGATGTAGGCGAAGGCAAAGTAGCCGTTCAGGAAAAATACTCCGGCAATGCCAAGGAATGATGCTGCACTCATCCAGTTTGAAGCGATTGCAGCGCCGATGTTGGCGTGGCCGATTGAACGGACCTGCACACCATAGCCACTTCGGTCGTGACGTCGAGTCATTAGCCCCACAATCAAAGAGATGATCAGGACACAGCCCAACAGAAAAAACGGTGTGTATCGAATCGATGGTTCCATTATCACTATCCCCCTAACGGCGCCTGCGGTAGCTCGAACTTAGCCAGTCGATTAAAACATTGAAGAAAAAACAGAGAAAAATAAACCAGAGAATCAGAAATTGACCACTAAACCAGAAGTAAGCAGGAATGCCGAAGATGTAAGGAACCTCTGCCAGAGTTCGAGTCGGGTCGTTGTGAATAATTGCCAGGTGAATCGGCATACCGAAGGTCATGAGACCCCACGCTGCCAGGGTTATCCAGATAATCGTGACCTCTTTACGCATGAACCCGGGGCGGGGCCGGAAGAAGTTGATGCGGAGGTCTTCTCTGCTGGAGGAGTTCTGCTTCTCTGTATTTGGCATAGCCTTGAGCTCCTGTAGCTAGCGACAAAGTATTAAGGACTGGGCGTTTGTTTAAGAATGTCTTAATGCAAGGGGTCTGCCAGTTTTTGAGACTTCCTCATGATTTCATAATCTCGGCAAGCACCGTCGTTGCGAAGCTGCCTTTTGGTAAAGAAAAAGAGACCATGAGGTTCTCTCCTTCCTGCGTACATCCTGTTGCCTGAACTGGAACTCGTAGCGGTCGGCGCTCACCCTCCATTGCCAAACCTCCTGGCAATCGGAAGGAGGCCAGGGTCAGTTGTTCTTTGTCGAGCAGGCTTTGCTCGAGCAGGCCCGCCTGGCCCTGTGCGAGTTTCGTCTTATAGCCAAAGAGGGGTGCGGTTGGACTGATTTCAAAACTGTCAGCACGTGCCTGCTCCGTTTCTGCATCGGTGACCAGAAAGCAGGCTCCGTTGACGTGTTTGTATGCCAAATCTCCAGGCCAAATCTTTTCCAGAGTGTCCAGTCGCATATCGATTAAACGGTCAAAAAGGCTCGATTGGTACGCTGAAAGGTAGAGCCTGAGCAGTTTTCTGGGCATGGCGCGGACTGCATGCCGTGGCGTTTTGCCATCTCGAAGCATTTCGAGCAATTGACGTTCAGGCCTGCAATGACGAGGTAGTTTTTCAATGGCCACCTGTAAATTCCCAGAGTGATACGCTTGGGAAGCTTCTTGCCAGCCTGCATGGTTGATCTCTTCAGGGTTACCGATAATTTCATTAACAGCCATATCGAAGTCGTCGCGGATAATGGCTTGTCCGATCCGATGCGAGTTGCCGAGAGAGCCGTAGCGTTGTTCTCCAAAACGATTGGGAACGCCAATATCCTGCAGAACACCGAGGATGGCCTCCACCCGCTGCAGGCTCTCCGGTTCCGGCTTGTGGATACGGATTCTGAAGTGATTCCCTGCCAGGTGGCCCGGGCGGAGTTTGTTGCCGTGCAGACGAGCAGAAAGAATCTTTACGCCTGGAATTTTCAGTCCTTTGACGTCCTCAGGTTTGCGTAATGGCACGGAGACTGTTTGGCGGGTGATTGCCACGGCATCCTTAAGCCCGGCGTAACCGAGATCACGCTCCTTGCAGTTAAGCGCTTTGGCCAGTTCACGGAGCAGGTCGTAGGTCGTTAATCCACACTTTTCGACGGTAAGGTAGAGATGGTCTCCTTCGCCACAAGGCTCGTAGAGAGGGATTTCGTCAACTCTGAAATCATCCGGTTTTTCGCGGATGGTTCCTTTGATGCCGGGTAACTGAGCCGTGAGGAACTTAGTCATTTTCAGCCTTTTGCCAGTCGAAACGATAGCCGCGTTCTACTGCTGGAACAGGCAGGTCTTGACGGAGCACTGCCGCATCACGTTGGTGATGGAGGAAGTAAATGTTCTGACCTTTTTCAAGAAACCGTTGCATGTACTTCGAGACAGGGTAGCCGGGCAAATGATGGGTCCAGTCTGTCTGTAACATATTGCGATAGCCCGTTAATCCACGAATCTGTTCTGCAACGTCCTCTGCGTAGTTATCGAAATCAGTGCTGAAAAAGAAATCTCCACCCGGTTCCAGAAGTTGAGCCAGGTTGAGAAGAAAGCTCCGATTGACCAGCCGCCGGCTTCTGTGTCGTTTCTTTGGCCAAGGGTCAGGGCAGTTGATGTAGACCGCGGTGAGGCTTTCTGGCTGTAGTCCTTTTTCCAGAAGCCAGCGTGCCTCAACACGCATGACCCGGACATTTTTTAATCCTGCCGCATCGATCTTTGCACACGTTTTCAAACAGCCTTTGTTGTATATATCGATGGCAAGGAAATTGACCTCTGGTTGTTTGCGCGCTTGCTCCAGAATGAAGTGGCCGATACCACATCCAATTTCCAAGGCCAAAGGCTTGTTGTTTCCATAAATTCCCTGCAGGTCTAAAGGTTTGTCTGGAGTTCTGCCTGCAATAAAGTTTGCTGAAATGATCGGGATAATGCGTTGTGTCATTGAGTCTTCCAAAAAGTTTGTGAATTGTTCGTAAAGGTTCAGTGCTATGGTTTCGGTTGTATAAAGTTCACCAGGGTTTCAATGTTTTTTTCTGATAGATGGCTGAAGTCAGGAATAGTGCCTTCTCCGTGTGTTTTCTCTGGGTTGACGAGTTGTAAACGGACTTCAGTCGCAGAAAGTTTTCCGCGCATGTTTTCAAAACTCCCGGAGACAACGCCGCCGTCGCCAGCAAGCGTATGGCAGGCTTTGCAGCCTTGGGAGTTGATCAGTTCAAGAGCCGGGTTGTCGACTGTCTCTGCACTTGCGATAGACGAGAACGCCAAGCATGCTACTAAAATAATTCCATACTTCAAAATTGTCCGGTGCATGGCATTTTCTTTCATTATTGCCCTTCCTGTTAGCCGTTGATCTGTTGGGCGTTTATTCTGTCGAGACAGCATAACGAAAATTATGCGGTTCGCCAAGTGGCGATATCAGGGAAAGGACTTGAAATCATCCCTTCGGGCAAGTAGTCTGAATAAATTATGAAAATTTCTTCCAGCTTATGAATACCACTTTAAATAATATCGTTAAGGAGTTCATCTCATGTTGATCGTCATGCATCACTCGGCAACCGATACACAGGTTCAAGCTGTTACAGACGCTGTTGCAGCGATGGGCTTGACTGCTGAACCTATTCCTGGAAGCTTGCGAACCGCTATCGGTGTTCTGGGGAATCAGGGCTATGTCGATGATACGACGATTCGGGAACTTCCAGGTGTTCGCGAAGTTATTCATGTCAGTAAGCCGTACAAACTGGTTTCTCGAGATTTTCACCCGGTCTCTTCAATCGTTGATGTCGGTGGTGTCAAATTTGGAGATGGTTGCCCTCCTGTATTGATTGCTGGGCCCTGTTCCGTGGAGAGTGAAGAACAAATGCTTTCTGCTGCTCGCCTGGTCAAAAAGAGTGGTGCTCACATGTTGCGTGGCGGGGCTTTTAAGCCGCGCACCGGACCACACAGTTTTCAAGGCCTTGGTGTTGAAGGTTTAAAGTATTTGCGTCAGGCCGGTGATGCTGAAGAGCTGCCGGTGATTACAGAGGTGATGCGTATAGAGCAGATTGAAACGATCTGTCGCTACGCAGACGTCTTACAGATCGGTGCACGCAACATGCAGAACTTTGATTTGCTCAAGGAGGCAGGCAAGAGTGGCCATCCGATTCTGCTCAAAAGAGGAATGAGTGCCACGATCGAAGAATTTCTCTCGGCGGCCGAATATATCCTCTCAGAAGGGAATCCAAACGTGATTCTCTGTGAGCGAGGCATTCGGACCTTTGAAAAGGCCACTCGAAATACTCTTGACCTGAGTATTGTACCCTTGATCAAAGAAATGAGTCATCTGCCGATCATTGTTGATCCAAGCCATGCGACCGGTCGGCGTAATCTGGTCGGACCGATGGCCAAGGCGGCGATTGTCGTCGGTGCTCACGGGATCATGATCGAGGTTCACCCCAATCCGGACAAAGCTCTTTGTGATGGTGCCCAGAGCCTTAATGGGGAAGATTTCGACACGTTGGTGTCTGAGCTTACGCGTTTGCAGAGTTTGCTGGAGTCGGTATAGGTTTATAAATCCTTATGTCCAATATAACCCCTACACTTTCCAACTATAAGCTGACACTTGCTTACGATGGCCGCGCTTTTTTTGGCTGGCAGCGACATGCTGATAAGCCGACCGTTCAGTTCTCTCTGGAACAGGCAATCAGCAAAGCTTTTGATCTCCGTGTCCCGGCACAAGGATCCGGTCGTACCGATCGTGGGACTCATGCACACGGCCAGGTCGCAAGTGTTCAACTTCCCGTCGGAATGACACCCAACGCTGTCAAAGAGAAACTCAACCCCCTTTTGCCTGAAGAAGTGAGAGTGGTGGATGTGAGTTGTGTCCCTGGTGATTTTCATGCGTGTGATTCTGCCATTGCTAAACATTATCGATACATTATCTGGAACGACAGCAGCTTGCCTGAAGAGAAAGATGGCCGAGTCTGGCACGTTAAGACTCCTCTGGATGTACAGGCGATGATCGATGTCTGTTCCGTTTTTGTTGGCGAACATGATTTTGCCTCTTTTGCAACGCGGACGAATTTTAAACAAAAGTCGACCTGTCGAAAGGTTCTGCATGCCGCGGTCTCATACCAACTGCCAACAATTACT
>CBDUFN010000055.1:0-14155 GCA_965366475.1 uncultured bacterium
CAGATTTCATTTTTTTCCTCCTCGAGTTGGGGTCTCAGGTGTTGTTTTTAACACCATATAAAAAGACGTTTTTAACTAATTATTGCAGAATTTAAAGTCTGCTTCATCTGTTACTTTAAAGTCAAATTAAAACACAATGTCCGATATTTGCAAGAGGTCTCAGTTCCATCTGTCATGCGCCTGTTTGGGCGATTATAAGTTGAACTGCCACCATAGCATCACCTTAGTGTCGGTATAACTTTTGACGTGTATTTGTTTATTTTTAACAAACGCCGTTCGATGTTCCTCACTCCTCAGTATGGAGAATCTCTGAGAGGTGTTTGTTAATAACCAGACTATATGAGCAAGTTGGGTGCCACATAAGGATTTTAATAAGACAGAATTTTGAAAGAGTTCCCATATAGGCGACGAATCCTCTAGAAAGTCAGGCGTTTGCACATGATTTGGTGCTTTGATTATTTTTTTCTATGAGTAATCTTTTGGTCATAAATCTTTACGGTAGTGTCCGTTGGCTTGTTTCGGCAGGAGGGTTCGCGTCCAGAAGGTTTGTAGCGTATACGCTGTTTGCTAACTTGCTGATTCTGCGATTAAACTATAGTTTGCCGTTTACGTTTAGAATCACTTGTCGAATCATGTTCTGCAAGATTGGTTATAGAAAGCTATTTTACAAAAGATTGTTTTGTTAACGGTGATTGTTGTCATTGGCTATGTTCTCTTTATTGTACTAAGGAGTCGTGTTTTGTGTTTATCCTGGATTATCGACATCTTTTTCTGAGGGACGCATTGAGCCGCGGATATACAAGAATAATCATCATTGTAAACGTTATGTTCTTTCCGGCGTTGTTGAGAAAGGTGGGGCGATTTTCTGGTTTTTGATGTGGAGAACATGTTTTATCTCAACGTGCTTATTGGTAAACTCACTATTGTTTGCTCGCCCTGTAATCTGCTGTCTCAACAATGACTCTTTATAAAATGAGCTGTTTTGGCCAAAAAGATAACATTGTGGCCAATATTGGCCTGGTTAGATTTGGGGCGTCTGCGAGGTAAAACAAGGTTTGTTGCTTTTGGGTGGTGTGTCGGTCTTTTGTGTCGTTTGAAGGCTGCTTAGGTTCAGGCTAGCCTCTGTGAGTCGTCTTCTGTAGTGTTTCTTCTTGACGGCAGCTATACCTAAGTCGTAATGATGCGTTTTCTTCTGTTAACTTAATCTGGGTAGACCTTATTTATGCTTGCAAGAAAAACTGTGTTCGCACCAGCCAAGGTGAACTTTAGTTTGAGTGTGCTTGGAAGACGCGCGGATGGCTATCACGATCTCGCAATGTTGATGCAGCGCGTATCTCTGTTTGATCGCCTTGATATAGAATTGGTTGATGGTACAGAGGTGACTGTTGACTGCCCGGGGATCGACCGGAACAGTGGCGAGGAAAATATTGTCGAAAAGGCCGTGCGGTTGCTCTTGGCACATGTTGGATTGGTTCAGGGTGTTTCTGTTGCAATAGAAAAAAAGATTCCGGCTGCTGCAGGGCTCGGTGGGGGGTCCTCGGATGCTGCAACAGTCCTTGAGGCACTCAATGATTTGCTTGGTCTTGGCTTGTCTCTCGCGGAGTTGATGCTACTTGGATGTCGTTTGGGCGCGGATGTACCTTTCTTTCTGTACAAGCAGACTGCTTGGGCGACAGGGATCGGTGATCAGCTTGAACCGTGGCCGGGAAGGCCTCCTCTGGTATTGGTACTTGTTAACCCGAGAGTTGCAGTTTCAACCTCGGAGATTTTCCAAAGTTTAGGGTTGACATGCAATCGGCCTATCGCTAGAATTCCGAGGTTTCCCGCGAGAACGAGTGAGTTCGTTCGTCTGCTGCATAACGATCTTGAAGTTGTTACCTGTCAACGCTACCCTGTAATCACAACAATCAAGGAACGTTTGCTTGCAGGTGGTGCTTCAGGGTCGCTCATGTCGGGTAGCGGCCCAACGGTCTTTGGGGTCTTCGAAAGTAGCGCTCTGGCGAATTCCGTTGCAGAGTCAATCTCGAAGGAAACAACGTGGTGGGTTCAGGTTGTTAACCCGCTTTAAAGTTATATGCTTTCAGGTAGAAAATTTATAGTAAAGTTTAGGGGCGTCGCCAAGCGGTAAGGCACTGGATTTTGATTCCAGCATTCACAGGTTCGATCCCTGTCGCCCCTGCCACATTCAAATAGCGAGCATTTCATGACATTTTGAAGCTCGTTGCTGACTCATAAGTTTATTGATATATAGGCCATGCTTTGTCATGGCCTGAAATTTCCAGAGAAACAAGGTGACGATGTGTTTAAAGAACTGAAGATTTTTACCGGTAATGCAAACCCTGCCCTTGCTCAGGAAATTTGTAGGCATCTGTCAGTACCCTTAGCCCAGGCCTCCGTCAAAACTTTCTCTGACGGTGAAATTATGGTTGAAGTCAATGAAAACGTCCGCGGTCGAGACGTTTTTGTCGTTCAACCAACTTGTCAGCCGGCCAATCAGAACTTGATGGAACTGTTGGTTATGATTGATGCTTTGAAGCGCGCATCGGCTGCTCGCATAACTGCGGTTATCCCGTACTTTGGATATGCTCGTCAGGATCGCAAGGTTGCACCAAGAACTCCAATTACCAGTAAACTGGTCGCGGATCTGATTACAACTGCGGGTGCCCAGCGGGTACTGTGTGTTGATTTGCATGCTGGACAGATCCAAGGCTTTTTTAATATTCCTGTCGACCATCTTTATGCTGCGCCGGCTGTGCTTGAAGATATCAAGTCTCGATTTGCTGATGATCTCGTTGTTGTTTCTCCTGATGCTGGGGGTACGGAACGAGCGAGGGCTTTTGCCAAGCGCCTGAACGCAGGCTTGGCGATTATTGATAAGCGCCGCAGCGCTGCAAATGTTTCAGAGGTGATGCATATTATCGGCGATGTTGATGGTCAGACCTGCATAATCGTGGATGATATGATCGATACTGCCGGAACACTCTGCCAGGCCGCAGCCGCCCTCAAGGCGCACGGTGCTGGTGATGTTTATGCTACAGCGACACATCCAGTTTTATCCGGACCTGCGCTTGATCGCATTAACGAAAGCGACCTTAAAGAAGTGCTGGTCTGTAATACAATTCCAACGGAAGAGAAAACGAAAAACTGCTCGAGATTACGTACGATTTCGGTGGCAAATATTTTGGCGGAAGCAATCCGTCGTATTCATGGTGATGAATCTGTCAGCTCTCTATTTGTTTGAGTCGCTGCGGAAAAATAAAGAAACTAAAGTAGTTTAAGGACGGAGGATTAGATAAATGGCTAATTCGGTACTGAATGTAGAAACAAGAGTGCGCATCGGCAAGGGCGGCTCTCGTAAAGTCCGTCGTGACGGCCTGGTTCCGGCTGTAGTTTATGGTAAGGGAATCGAAGCGATGAACCTTCGTCTTGATCCGAAAGCTTTACAGCAAGCTGTTGCCACCGACGCAGGATGGAATACCCTGATTACCTTGAAAGGTGATGGTCCATTCGACGGTCAGGTTGTTATCCTCAAGGATATGCAAATTGATGCAATTCGTCGCGATCCTCAACATGTTGATTTTATGGCGATTAACCTGAAGAACAAGCTAGCTGTCTTGGTTCCCGTGCAGCCTGTTGGCAAATCAATAGGCGAAATTGAGGGCGGTACCTTGCAGTTGGTACGCCATGAGCTTGAGGTCTTTTGTCTGCCAACCAATATCCCGACTTCGATCGAAATAGATGTAACGGCGTTGAATATTGGTGAAGTTGTTCATATTGACGAAGTTCCTTTGCCTGAAGGTGTTGAGTCTCAGCACGATGTCAACTTCACCGTTCTGACAGTTGTTGGTCGGATGGCGGAAGAAGTTGAAGCAACTGATGATGACGAAACAGAAGGTGAAGTTGTGGCCGCTTCTGAAGACGAAGACGCCGCAGAGTAACTTAAAGGGTATCGGGCTTTCTTTTGAAGTTGATTGTAGGGTTGGGTAACCCTGGCACAGAATATGCCGAAACGCGCCACAATATTGGCTTTATGGTTGCTGCTCATTTGGCTGAACGCTCAGGGATTGCACTGAAACGCAAAGGTTATCAGGGCCTCTATGGGGTTGGCCGAGTCGCGGGAGAAGAGGTTGCAATTCTCTTGCCCCAAACATTTATGAATCGTAGCGGCGCAAGTGTTGCTCCTGCTTGTCAATCCCTCGGTGTTGAGCCGGGGGATTTGATTGTGGTTCATGATGAAATTGATCTGTCTTTCGGCGCTCTAAGAGTTAAGGTCGGAGGCGGGCATGGTGGTCATAACGGTCTGCGTAGTATCGGTTCAGCGCTTGGAGAAACAAGTTACAATCGATTACGCATGGGCGTAGGCAGGGCCCCCTGCGGCGGGGACGTCTCCGGACATGTCCTCAGCCGGTTCAGCTCTGCCGAACGAACACAACTGGAAAAATATGTTGGAATAGCAGCTGAAGTCCTTGAGCTACTTGTGCATAAGGGCACAGCCGAAGCTATGAATACTTATAATAATCGTGAAGTATTAGCCTGATAATAACTACTCAACTCAGCTAAACACTTAAAGAGAGGAACGAAAAAGATGGAACTGCAGATGTTTGCACCAATTCTCGGTGCGGTCGGTTTTGTAATCGCTATTGTCCTGTACAACATTGTCAAAGCCGAACCAGTTGGCAACGAAAGAATGAAAGAGATCGGCGATGATATTTATAACGGTGCCATGGCTTTTCTTGGCCGTGAATACCGTGTGCTCGCGATCTTTATTGTCATCGTCTTCTGCTTGATTGCTGTTGGCATGAACATCCAGACGGCTTTGGCCTTCCTCGGTGGTGCTCTTTGCTCAATGACATGCGGCTTCATTGGCATGAAGGCAGCGACTCGCGCTAACGTTAGAACCACAGAAGCAGCCCGCGCATCAGGGCAAGCTAAAGCTCTTGAGGTTTCCTTTAACGGTGGAGCCGTTATGGGCCTCGCTGTGGCTTCCCTCGGTCTGGTTGGCGTTGGTATTGCTTTCATTATGTTTGGCGGCGACCCTGCAACAGCTAAGTACATCAATGGTTTCGCTATGGGTGCTTCTTCAATCGCGCTCTTTGCTCGTGTTGGTGGTGGTATCTACACCAAGGCTGCCGATGTTGGTGCTGACCTGGTTGGTAAGGTTGAAGCAGGCATTCCCGAAGATGATCCACGTAACCCGGGCGTTATCGCTGATAATGTCGGTGATTGTGTTGGTGATACAGCCGGTATGGGTGCTGACATCTTTGAATCTTACGTCGGTTCCATTATCGCAACTGTCGCAATTGCTGCCGCTGCGAGTCCCGCTTTGCTTCTCAAGCTCGGTACTGTCTCCAGTGGCGTGAATACGCAATCAGCGGCAATGCTGTTGCCTCTTGGTTTGGCGATGATCGGCTTGGTCTTCTCCTTCATCGGTATCGGTTCGATGAAAGTCCTTAAGTCGATGGATCCAGCCAAAGCTCTGCACTACACAACCTTTGTTGCTGCCGGTGGCTTCTTGATTGCCGCGTTCTTCTTTATTGGCCACCTCGGTTTGACCACAGGCGTTTTCTGGGCAATTCTTGCTGGTACTCTGGCAGGCATCGCAATCGGTCAGGTCACTGAGTATTATACTGCTCATGCACCTGTCCTTCGCATTGCCGAGGCCAGTAAAACCGGCCCGGCGACCAATATCATCCATGGTCTTGCTGTTGGTCTTGAATCCACTGCAATTCCGATCCTGATTATCTGCTCCTCCATTTTTGTCGCCAATCATTTTGCCGGACTTTACGGCATTGGTATCGCGGCAGTTGGTATGTTGGCCACCGTCGGTGTAACTATGACGGTTGATGCCTACGGCCCAATTGCTGACAATGCTGGCGGAATTTCTGAAATGGCTGGCCTCGGCAAAGAGGTTCGTGAAATTACAGATGGTTTGGATGCAATTGGTAATACCACTGCTGCTATCGGCAAGGGCTTTGCAATTGGGTCTGCCGCATTGACAGCTCTTGCGCTCTTCTCTGCTTATGCCACGACGGTTGGCCTTAAAACAATCAATCTGATTGATCCCAAGGTTGTTATTGGTCTGTTTATTGGTGGTGCCCTACCGTTCTTTATCGGTGCACTGACTATGACCAGCGTTGGTCGTGCTGCTGGCGCCATGGTCGATGAAATTCGTCGTCAGTTCCGTGAGATTCCTGGCCTTCTCGAAGGTAAGGAAGGTGTTAAGCCTGATTCACAGAAATGTATCGACATTTCGGCTAAAGCTGCGTTACGTGAAATGATTCTGCCTGGTGTGGTTGCTGTTGTTGCTCCTGTATTGGTCGGCTTCGTGCTTGGTAAAGAATCACTCGGCGGCATGCTCGCCGGAGCCACTCTTGCAGGTGTGCTTTTGGCGCTGATGATGTCCAACGGCGGTGGTGCCTGGGACAACGCTAAAAAATATATTGAGCAAGGCAAAGTTGAAGGCGAAGCAAAAGGTGGCACTGCTCATGAAGCAGCAGTTATCGGCGATACAGTCGGAGACCCCTTCAAGGATACTTCCGGTCCTGCGATGAACATCCTCATCAAGTTGATGAGTGTTGTCGCACTGGTTATAGCGCCATTACTGGCCTAAACTTAGCGGACATAACAAAACAATAACGATAGCCGGGGTCCTTTGCCCCGGCTATCGCTATTTACACAGGTAGAGGAATTATGGGATTCAAGTGTGGCATCGTTGGTTTACCCAATGTTGGTAAGTCGACCATTTTCAATGCGATAACCTCCGCGGGTGCAGAAGCAGCGAATTATCCGTTCTGCACCATTGAGCCAAATGTTGGTATTGTCATGGTTCCTGACCAACGGCTTGATGCTTTGGCTGACATCGTCAAACCACAACAGGTTCTTCCAACAACGATGGAATTTGTTGATATTGCCGGTTTGGTTAAGGGTGCCAGTCGTGGCGAAGGTTTGGGTAATAAGTTTCTGGGCCATATTCGCCAGGTTGACGCAATCGCCCATATTGTCAGGTGTTTTGAGGATGATAATGTCGTACATGTTGATGGCAGTATTGATCCTCTGCGTGATGTTGAAGTGATCCAGACTGAGCTAAACTTGACAGACCTTGATACCGTTGAGAAACGTATTAATCGTGTTGGGAAGCAAGCGAAAAGTGGTGACAAAAAAATGCAGGAAGAGTTGGCTTTTCTTGAGAAAGTTCAAGAATGCCTCAATAGTGGTCAACCTGCCCGCAATACCGATCTTACCGAGTCTCAGTGGCTGGTTCTGCGTGAACTGTGTTTGATTACAGCCAAGCCTGTTCTGTATGTTGCAAACGTTGCTGAAGACGATCTCGCAGGAGAACACCCTTTTGTTGCCAAACTTGAAGAGCATGCTCGTTCGGAAGGTGCTCAGATCGTAACGATTTGCGGGAAAATTGAGTCTGAGATTGCCGAACTGCCTGAAGACGAAAAGCGCGAGTTTCTAGAGGAACTTGGGCTTGATGAGTCAGGACTTGATCGAATGATACACGCGGGCTATCGACTCCTTGGACTGATTACTTATTTCACCGCAGGAGTGAAAGAGGTCCGTGCCTGGACAGTGATTGATGGTGCTCGTGCTCCTCAGGCCGCAGGTGTGATACACACTGATTTCGAAAAGGGCTTTATTCGTGCTGAGGTCATTGGTTACGATGATTTCATCACATCAAAAGGTGAAGCCGGTGCGAAGGAAAAGGGGCTGATGCGTCTTGAAGGTAAAGAATATCTCGTCAAAGATGGTGATGTTATGCATTTCCGCTTTAACGTCTGATCACTATAGTTTCGTCTCCATAAGTGAAAGGTCTTCTTTCCTGCGTTCTGTGGATACGTTTTGTTAAAAATCCATTGCCTCGTAATACGGGGTGTGGTAAAAAGCAAAGTTCTTTAGAAGGAAGCATATAGGGTGCTTCCGCTCCTTGCTCCGCTTTGTGGGGCTAATAACTCAAGAGGAGGTTATTAATGCGAACATACGAATCAATCTTCATCGTTCACCCGGAAGTCGTCGGGGACGACCAGACTGCGATTATCGACAAGTATAAAACAATCTTGTCGGATCAAGGTGCTGATGTCCTTAAGATCGAAAACTGGGGTACCCGGACACTGGCCTATCAGGTCAAAAAGCAATCTAAAGGTTGTTACGTTTTAGCGATCTTTGATGCTGAGCCAACCGTTATCGCTGAGTACGAGCGCCGTATGCGTATCGACGAAAAAGTGATCAAATTCCAGACAGTTGTTCTGGAAGGTGGGTACGAGGCTCCTGTTGTTGAGGCTGCTCCTGAAGAAGCTCCTGCAGATGATGCTGAGGCTACTGAAGAAGTGAGTGAGACTACTGAGGCTCCAGCCGAAGCTGAGGCGACTGCTGAAGCTCCAACAGAAGAAGCTTAAGTTTTGAATCAATCTATGACGATGAAGAAGGAGATATAATCATGGCATATGGTGGAAGTCGTACCGGTGCACCCCGTCGGCGTTATGGTCGTCGCAAAGTTTGCCGTTTTTGTGCCGACAAGAAAGCAACTATTGATTACAAGGACATTCGCTCCTTACGTTACTTTATTTCAGAGCGTGGCAAGATCACCCCACGTCGTATTTCCGGAACTTGCGCTGATCATCAGCGTAAATTGACGGAAGCAATCAAGCGTGCACGTAATATCGCATTGCTACCTTTTACCGCAAGCCACTCTCTCGAGAGAGGTTAATAATAGCGACCGCGCAATGATGACACAGCGTGGAATTTATGTTGTAGTCGGCACACTTGCCGGGTATGCGTTGTTTGGGACCTTTGCTGCTCTGGGTTTTGCTGCAGTTGCAGTAAATCTCTTTACTCCCCTACCTGCAGCATTTGTGGGTATGCGTGTCGGGTCAGTTTATGCAACCGTTACGGTTGCTCTGACGTCGTTGTTGGTTTTACTGACAGCTGATCCGCCCTCGGCTCTTATGTACCTGGTTCAGTTTGGCGTACCTGGCGCAGCTTTGCCGTGGTTGTTAAATCGCGGTCTTGCTTGGGACAAAGCAACGCTTGCAGTTATCTGGGGAATAGTTAGCGTATCGATTTGTGGCCTGCTGATTTTTTCTGTTGTTGCAGGCCAATCACCGTTGATGGCTGCGAATGATCTGATCGGTCGCGAGATTGCTCAGACGACAACGATAATGCAGGAAATGTTCGCTGCTGCAGATTTGCCGGCAAGCCAGAAAAAAGAGGTTGCCTTGGCTGTGGATAACATGGCGGCGTTCCTGCAAAAGGCTTACCCGGGAATAGCGATAACTGTAAGTGGTCTCATGACAATTGGTTTGGTCTTTCTGTTGTCAGTTCTTTCACGAGGACGTTATCTTGTTCCGGGGAGATCCTTTCCCGAGTGGAAGGCACCTGAGCAGCTTGTCTGGATTTTGATTGTCGCTGGTTTCCTGGTGGTTTTTGTAAAAGGGATAGCTGGCACCTTTGCTCTGAACCTGCTTGTGATTTTGTTGCCGATTTATTTTTTGCAGGGTCTGGCTGTTATTGATTGTTTTTTTCGTCGCAAGGCTTTTTCGCCACTTATCAGAACTGTTGGCTACCTTCTGGTTACGTTTATTAATCCGTTGCCGTTGGTGGTTACAGGTATTGGCGTATTTGACTTGTGGGCCGATTTTCGCAAACCAAAAGAACCTGAATCATAAAGATTTTGGGAGGATAAAAAGATGGATGTCATTCTGACTGAAAATGTTAAAAATCTCGGTACAATTGGTGAAGTCGTTAAGGTTAAGCCTGGTTATGGTCGTAATTACCTGGTTCCTCAAGGTCTGGCTGTCGAAGCAAGTGATAGCAACCTGAAGGAAATGGAGCATCACAAACGCCAATTGAATCGCAAGGCTGAGAAGTTGAGCCAGGAAGCTGCAGACATCAAGGCCCGTATTGAGGCTGTTGAGTGCACTTTCGTTCACAAGGCCAGCGAAGAAGGCAAGCTCTTCGGTTCCGTTACCTCTATGGAAATTGCCGAAGGTTTAGCTGCAAAAGGCATTGAAATCGACCGCCGTAAAATTCTCCTCGATCAGCCTATTAAAGATCTTGGCGAGCACCTGATTGAAATCAAATTGAACGCTGGTGTTAATGCTACGGTTAAGGTTAATGTCTTGAGTGAAGATTCTCAAGCTGAGCCTGCTGCAGACAAGTAATTCTTTATAAATTCAGGGGCCTGTTTTGTTAATCAGGCCCCTCTTTTCCTTTGAGGGCGAACGTGCAAGATCGCGCTGAACATCGCCTACCACCCCAGAACCTGGAAGCAGAAATGTCTGTTCTTGGGGGTGTCCTTTTGGAGAATGAGGCCCTTAGCCGGGCTTTGGAAGCTCTGCGACCAGAAGATTTCTACCGTTCATCCCACCGTAAAATCTTTAGTGCCCTGATCACACTCTACGAACGTAACGAACCTGCAGACCTGGTAACCTTAACGGCTGTCCTGAAAACACAGGGTGATCTTGAGGAAGTCGGTGGTAGTTCCTATTTGTCGACTCTGGTCGATTATGTGCCGACCGCAGCTAATATCACCTACTATTGCAAAATCGTTAAAGAGAAAGCCATAGCCCGTGAATTAATTAAGGTTGCTACCGAAATAGCCAGTAGAGGCTATGAAGGTGGCGAGGTGGAAACCTCCCTGGATTGGGCTGAGGGTGAGATATTCAAGATTGCTAATATGAAGACGAAACAGTCTTTTTATGCGACCAAGGATATCGTTAAGGAAACGATCAAAACGATTGAGAAACTTTACGATCGTAAAGAGATGATCACTGGTGTTCCGTCTGGTTTTACTGATCTCGACAATATGACTTCGGGAATGCAGGGCGGTGATCTGGTTATTGTTGCCGCGAGACCATCGATGGGAAAAACGGCTTTTTGTCTTAATCTCGTTGAGCACGCCTCTATGCATGCCTCTGAACCTGTTACTTCCCTGGTCTTTTCCTTGGAGATGAGTAAGGAACAGCTGGTGCAACGTTTGCTTTGTTCGGTGGCTCGTATTGAAGCCGGGCGGGTTCGTACAGGTAAACTTGCGCAGTCTGAATTTCCGACATTGGTTAATGCTGCCGGTCTTATTGCTGAAGCTCCAATCTACATCGATGATACCCCCTCAATCAGTGTGCTTGAGGTTCGTGCCAAGGCCCGTCGTCTTAAGGCTGAAAAGAACCTCGGCTTGATTGTTGTCGATTACTTGCAGTTGATGACAGGCAAGACTACCGAAAACCGTCAGCAAGAGATTTCAGAGATCTCCCGATCGCTCAAGGCGCTTGCTAAAGAGCTTAGTGTGCCGGTTATTGCATTGTCACAGCTTAACCGCTCCTTGGAAAGCCGTACTGATAAACGTCCTATCCTGTCGGATTTACGTGAATCAGGCGCGATTGAGCAGGACGCTGATGTGATCATGTTTCTTTATCGGGAAACAGTCTATTGTGATGCCTGTAAGAAACGCGACAACAGTTGCACCGAAAACCACGAGCGCGATGCAGAGGTTATTATCGGTAAGCAGCGTAACGGCCCCCTTGGGATCGAGCAGCTGACTTTTCTTGGTGAGTTTACACGCTTTGAAAGTAGAGCCAAGCGCAACGATGAATATGCAGCATAAAGCCGGCTATCCCTAGCCGGCTTTTTAGTTTCTATCTCTTTATCGTTTCACCTCGTCAGCTGTAGACCGAGTCGTTTCAACTTTTCTTCCAGTTCAAGAGCTTCCCTCGATTTCTTGCCACTCTGCGGATTGACCCACCCTCGATCATTCAGCCATTTTTCCGCACCACAATAATCTTTCAAGACTAATAACTTCATCACCTCGGCTTCAAGGCCGGAAAGATTCATGGCATTTAACCTGTAGTCTTTAAAGGCCTCCCAGACAAAAGGAACCCATCGGGCAACAATCTCTTCACCGATCACCGTTGCATACTGTCGGATCTCTGTTTGGGCATGGCTATCCATTCTCAGGCGCAGAAAGTGTAAGAGATTGTGTAGGTCAATCGACCAGTAGGCTTCGGTGTAGGTTGAGAGAGGCAGGTCTTTACGCGCTTGTTCTCGGGCGACGCCACACTCTATGCGAGATTGATAAAGGTCTCTGGCCGATTGCTGGAAGCGCTCTTCTGATGCAGACATCTCCTGTCCTTTGCCTTCATCAAGAAATCCTTCGCTGCCTTGTTTGTTTTGAGATGTTTGCAGCCGCCATTCTCCAGGCAGCGTTGCTTGTTGATCTGAAATTGCTTCAGAATAACGGGTGCTGTATTCATTCACTGAAGCAGTCCGGTGCCGTATCCATTGCCTCCAGCAATCCATTGGAACGCGGATGTGTAGCTTTAATTTGCACATTTCAAAGGGGGTAGTGTGAGCGTTGCGTAAAAGGTAGCGGATCAAGCCTCGGTCTTCATGAATCTGTTTTGTGCCTGCTCCATAGGATACTCTCGCAGCTTGAACAATCGCAGCATCGTCGCCCATGTAGTCGATGATTCGGATGTGACCATGGTCGAGTACTGGGAAGGTTTTACCCAGAATTGAGTCGAGTTCAGGCACGCTGGCACGAACTATCTTGGTTTCTTCCATTTTGGTTCCTTTCAATTGACCTTTTGTTAGGTTCTGGAAAAGGGTAGAGCTTTAAAGTCATAAATTTATATGTCACGCAAAAAGAAACGGTTATTTACGGTGATAATGAACGTGTTTGAACTCCGGGTAGTCTTCACTCCAGTCGGATAACCATTCTTTAGTGTCAATCTCCGGAAAGAAAATCTCTCCTGGGAACTTTTCTTTGATCCAGGAGATGTATAGCTCTGTCGCAACGGATAACGCTTGTTGATAAACTTCAGCGCCACCAATAATAAAAATCTTCTGCTTGAATTTTGTCGCTGCAGTCAGACTTTCTTCAAAACTTCCACTGACATGCACACCCGGTATGTTTGTTACTGATCGACTTAAGACAATGTTGTGACGCCCAGGTAGTGGTTGACCGATAGATTCATGTGTCTTTCGGCCCATAATGACCGTGTGTCCCATCGTTGTTCTCTTGAATAATTGTAATTCGTCGGAAAGATGCCAAGGCAATCCGTTCGTCGTCCCGATTACTCGTTCGCTGGTCATCGCGACGATAAGCGATATCTGTGGTGTCTTAAACTTTCGATTTACTTCTTCTGAGTCTTGCATAGAGGAAAGATAACATTGCCAGTGTCGTAGATAAAGTAGAGAAGACGGTTCTTTTCTGGAGAGTGTTCAGAAACGCTTACGGCGCTCACATTGTGAGCGCCGTAAGTCTTGTTACTTCTGTATGTTTTCAGTTTTTTTAGTTACGTTTAGCGTCAATGTTGAGGGTCTGAATTTTTTTTCGGAGAGTGTTGCGATTGATCCCCAAAACTTCTGCTGCCTTGACTTGATTGCCACGGGTTTTCTCCAAAACGATATTGATCAACGGCCTTTCCATTTGGTGCAGAACCATTTCGTAGAGGTTGTCCATATCTTGTAGGTCGATTTGTGCAAGAGAGCTCTGTAGCTTCTGCGTAATCAATCCTTCCAGTGATGCTCCATTGCCTGTGTTCGTCTGTTCGGTGGTTAAACTTGGGAAATCCGACGGATTCAAAAGTGCATCTGGAGAGAGCAGGGCTGCACGTTGAAGGCTGTTCTCCAACTCGCGGACGTTGCCTGGCCAATTGTAACTGCAGAGTAAATCCATGGCTTCTTTAGTGAGCCCCGTCGCAGGAGAAGCGTAGTCCTGACTGGCTTTGGTGAGAAAATAATCAACCAGAGTCGGGATATCTTCGCGACGTTCGCGAAGTGGCGGCAACTCAAGAGGAACTACGTTGAGGCGATAGAAAAGGTCTTCACGAAACTCTTTTTTCTGGACCTTCTCTTTGAGCTCCTGATTGGTTGCGGCAACGATGCGGGTGTTCACCTTAATCGTTGTGTTCCCTCCCGTACGGGTTACCTCTTTCTCTTGAAGGACTCGCAGTAGTTTGGCTTGAAGCTCTAACGGCATGTCACCAATTTCGTCCAAAAAAAGTGTTCCGTCATTGGCTTGTTCGAACTTACCGATTTTCTTTTCTGTTGCGCCGGTAAAGGCGCCTCTCTCGTGGCCAAAAAGTTCGCTTTCAAGCAATTCTCTGGGGATCGCTGCACAGTTGAGCGCAATAAAGGGTTTGCCGAGTCTAGGGCT
>CBDUFN010000056.1:0-14089 GCA_965366475.1 uncultured bacterium
TTGGGGTGTTCCCTGAGCTACCACCTCGCCGCCGTGGCGACCAGCACGCGGCCCCATATCGAGGACATGATCAGCCTCGAGGAGAGTTTCTTCATCATGCTCAACCACCAGTACGGTATTCCCCAGGTCACGCAGACGTTTCAATGTTTCGAGCAAGCGCCTGTTGTCCCTTTGATGTAAACCAATAGAGGGCTCATCGAGGATATAAAGAACTCCAACCAGAGATGAACCGATCTGAGTTGCCAGACGAATGCGTTGACTTTCTCCGCCAGAGAGCGTCCCCGAAGTTCGGTCAAGGGTCAGATAATCGAGGCCAACATTGATCAAAAAAGAGAGTCTTTCTCGAACTTCCTTAAGGACTCGTCTGGCGATTTCCGCTTCCTTGTCCGGTAGCTCCAATTGAGCAAAAAAGGCTTCTGCATCGGTCACACTAAGGGTAGAGACTTGCTGAATATTACGACCGGCAATTCTCACACAGAGCGTTTCTGGCTTGAGCCTGGCCCCTTCACAACTGGGACACGACATTATATTCATGAACTGTTCGAGTTTTTCACGAGTTGCATCTGAATCGGTTTCACGCAGACGCCGTTCAAGATTCGGGATCACGCCTTCAAAAGGCTTGTTGTAAAAATGTCGACGACTCGCTTGATCATAAAAAAACTTAACCTCCTCCTTGCCTGAACCGTGCAAAAGGACTTTTTGTACACGCTCCGGCAATTCTACAAAGGGGGTCCGAATATCAAACTTGTAAAAATCCGCCAGCGCTTCCAGTACCTGTAGATAATAGTATCCGGTTCGAGTCGACCAGGGAGCAATGGCTCCTTCTCGAAGCGACAGTTGACGGTTTGGCACCACCTGGTCTGGGTCAAAATACATGCGTGTGCCAAGCCCGGAACAATCAGGGCAGGCACCGTATGGATTATTAAAAGAAAACATGCGAGGGGTCATTTCAGGAAGAGAGATGCCACACTCTACACATGCATGCCATTCTGAAAAGAGGTGACTCTCACCACCGACGACTTCAACCCTTACCAACCCCTCGCCGAGACGCAATGCCGTTTCTAGAGAATCTGCCAGACGACTGGCAATCCCTTCCTTAACAACCAAACGGTCGACAACCACCTCAATCGTATGCTTCTTGTTTTTTTCGAGGGTTATTTCCTCACCCAACTCGTACATTTCACCATCAATTCGAACCCGCACAAAGCCATCCGCCTGAAGCTGTCGTAACTCCTTACGATATTCTCCCTTTCGTCCCCTGACCAAGGGCGCTAAAAGGAGCAATTTACTCTTTTCCGGCAGCTCTAGAATACGTTCAACCATTTGCTCTGCGGTCTGTGAAGCAATCTCTTTATCACACGAGGGGCAATGCACCCGACCAATTCGAGCATAGAGGAGACGCAGGTAATCGTAGATTTCGGTGACTGTACCAACGGTTGATCGTGGATTTTTAGACGTGGACTTCTGCTCAATGGAGATTGCAGGACTTAACCCTTCGATACTTTCAACATCCGGCTTGTCCATCTGCTCAAGAAACTGTCGGGCATACGCCGAGAGGCTTTCAACATAGCGCCGTTGGCCTTCGGCATAGATGGTGTCGAAAGCAAGCGTACTCTTTCCGGAACCAGAGACCCCCGTAATTACGACCAACTGGTCACGAGGTATCTCGATATCGATATTTTTCAGGTTGTGCTCACAGGCACCTTTGATGACGATTTTATTTACCATAGTTTTTATTAAGTAACGTTTTTCCATTCTTCAACTGTTTATGATTTATTTGACGACTGGTGCGCGTAAGACGAAAGGTAAAACAAACAGACTAAGGCCTTTGATTTTCTTATCCCTCGTCCCTTGTCCCTCGCTTCTGCTTTTCAGCCATCTCGATAGCCATCTTAACAGCAGCAACCAGACTGGCTGAACTGGCTCTACCGGTCCCTGCCAAGTCGTAAGCGGTACCGTGGTCAACCGAAGTTCGCACAATCGGCAAACCAAGGGTCACATTGACGCCATCTTCGAAATGCAGCAATTTCAGCGGAATCAAACCCTGATCGTGGTACATACAAATCACGGCATCATATTCCCCCTGAACAGCAAACCAGAACAAGGTATCCGCACTGTGCGGACCACTGGCAATGATTCCCTCAGCCTGGGCGGCTTCAATCGCCGGAACAATGTGACGTACTTCTTCATCACCAAACAGACCGCCTTCTCCTGCATGAGGATTGAGGGCCAGGACAGCCAACCGCGGCTCTTTGATGGCAAATTGTCTCTTTAATGTTGCAGATGCAATCCGCAAGGTTGTCAGAATACGATCCGCGGTCAAACGCTTTGGGACTTCACTTAAAGCACAGTGCGTTGTTACAAGGCACACCCGTAGCTTCTCACCAGCCAGCATCATAACCACATCGTCAACATGACACCGATCTGCAAGCAGCTCGGTATGCCCAGGAAAGCTGACACCCGCTTTGCGCAAGATCTCTTTGTTGATCGGCGCCGTGACCATTCCCGATGCGTCACCAGAAACACAAACATCACAAGCCCATTGGATGTAATCCGCCATTGCTCGTCCCGATGAAACTTCAGGTTGACCAAATTTTTGACCGGATAATTCAAGCTGTGAAAGAGACTGTATAGGTAAAACGTAATCACCAACGCACAATTCATCTGTTGCCAGAGCCATAAGCGCTCCAGATTTCAGAGAAGCGTCACAGCCACAGACCGATGCTGCTCGCAGTAACACACCCGGATCGCCTGCAACAATGAGGGGATAATCAAGATTAACGAAAGCACCTTGATTCAACGCCTGAACAATAATTTCCGGACCGACACCGGTTGGATCGCCCATCGTTATGATAAGTGGTTTTGTCATAAAACTCTCCAGCCAGAAAGAAGCACGAAAGTACAGTATAGCTCAGGCATGAAAAGCGCCTCAACCTGTTTCGCCATTTATTGTTTTGTCTCTCATAAAGTGAAAGCGGTTTCCAAACTCCTTAGAAACAGTTATACTTTATATAATTTCCTTATGTTGTGTTGGGGACGGAGAAGAGAAGATGAGTGACGACTTGTTCGAACGCCGCCAGGCTGAACGCCGTTATGCCTTAAGGTTTCTGGATTACGAAGTGATTACGGCAACGGGCGAAGTGGCCAGTCGTGGCCTAGCCCGCACTCTCAATGTCAGCGAGACGGGTTTACGTCTCGAAACCGGTGAGTTTTTTGAACCTGAACAACGCCTGCGCATCACCCTCGGTCTCGACAATGATTTGATTCAAATTGATGGAAGGGTGATCAATTCCCAACCGGAAACGGACGAGTTATGCTCCAGTGGTGTCATGTTTTTAGAATTCAAAGAAACAGACTGCATCACCTATAAAAAACATTTCGAAGCGCTTAAAAATGCCCTCGACCAGTAACTCTAATAAGCCTGAAACGAAAAACGCCCACCGACAAAGAGTCGGTGGGCGTTTCTATTAAAGCTATAGAGTCTTACAGACGAACGTCAATAAAGGCCTTGTTTTTCAGAGCTTTGGTCCACTCTTTGATGCGCGCATCGGTCTTCTGATCAAGAATCATCTGATAAATCTCATATTGCACAGAAGCGAAGGGCTTCAAACCACCATCAAAGCGCTCATCCACTTGTAACAAATGAATTGCTCCGCTGGTTTCAATCGGTGCACTAAAGCCGCCAGCCTCAACGCCATTAATCGCCTCAACAAATTCCGGGGTCAATTCTCCGTAGAGAAAGCGTCCCATCTTGCCACCTGTCGCTCCATAGGTCAGATTGTAACTGGCCGCGACGTCTGCCAAGGCTTCACTCTGCTGCAAACGCGCCAAGGCTTCGTTGGCAACGTTAAGAATTTGCGTACGTTCCTGCTCTGACGCTTTCTCCGAAACAGGGAAAGTGATAGCACTTAACTGAACGGTAGGGGTCAAACGATAATCCTCTTCGTGAGCATTGTAATAATCAACAACTTCCCGCTCCGGAACGTCTACCTGACTCC
Source organism: uncultured bacterium (assembly GCA_965366475.1). GTDB lineage: Bacteria > Desulfobacterota > Desulfuromonadia > Desulfuromonadales > BM103 > M0040. The sequence continues at coordinate 3,999 of CBDUFN010000056.1, forward strand.
TGACTTCTTCGCCAATCAACTTATAACGCAATACCTGTTTGCGTAAATTTTCACGATAAGCTTCAAACTCCATACCCTGAACAAGGACCGCTTCTTCAAGTTCTTCTCGCGTCAATTTGTTTTTTTTCTGCACATCGATCAACGCCGTTTCAACCTCTTCATCGGAAACACTTAGATTGAGAGCCTTGATCCGTTGCTCAACCAGGGTCTCTTCAACCATCCGGGAAAGAACTTCCTGACGTAAAGCTCCCAGCTGAACAGGAGACGGCTGGCGTTGTTTCTTAGCCAACTGCTCTTGCAGGCGCTGATCTAGTTGATGGGTTGTGATGATGTCTTTATTGACGACCGCCGCGATACGACTGACAACTTCAGCAGAAGCAGACGACACGCCGACGCTGCATAACAATAACAGTGCAATCCCGAAACATTTCATAGCATCCTCTTTCTTAAGTTTTCTGTCATACTCAAACATCTCAAAAGTCACAATAACCGGTCTTGCCTTTTCCCAATAAGCAGGAGAAGACTAATTCTTCTGCTTGTCGTTTTTCTCAAGCTGCGCCCAATCTACAGCAATCACGGCACGCGCTCTCATATCCTGTAACCAACCAAGATAAACTTCTTCCTTCTTACGCCCTTCAAGAATCGACTTTATCTCAGCCGCCGCGTCCTTTTGACTAAGCCGCGCGGCCTTACGTTTTTCCTCTACCAGAAAGATATGATAGCCATATTCACTCTTAACCAGATCACTAAGGCGTTTAACCGGTAAATCAAAGACAATTTCATCAAATTCAGGAGGCATTTCTCCGCGGCCAAAAAAGCCAAGATCACCACCTTGTTCAGCATCTGGTGACAGGGAGTATTCACCAGCAATTTCAGCAAAATCTCGCCCTTGACGTAACAAACCGAGGACTTCCAACCCCTCAGCTTCATCAGCAACAACAATTTGCCGGGCTCTGACCTGAACCGGACGATCAAACTGCTCGCGGTTGGCTTTAAAATAATCGGACAGTTCCGTGTCGGTGATCGAAACCGTAGCATAAACAGCCTGCTCAAGGAGCTTTTCCATGATCAGGCTCTCCTTAAGCTCTTCCCGCCACGCTTGCAGAGTCAAACCCCGCTCGTGAAGCATTTCTTCAAAACTACTTCCGGGATAATCCTGACGGTAACTCTGTAGCGCAACTTCAACATCGTCTTCAGTGAGAGTGATATTAAGTCGTCTTGCCTCGCCATGAATCAATTCACGATCGATGAGTTGCACTAAAAAGGAGCGTTGTAATTCCTCTCGTTCAATTCCAGTTAGCGCCTGGTCTTTTTGTAGACTTTTTTCAAATTCAACCAGGAATTCTGCCTTTGTAATCTCCTGATCGTTGATCTGAATCAATGGCGGCAATGGTTCTACCGCCGGCTCAGAACTACATCCGACCAACAGAAGAAGCAAGCAGAACAAAGCGATCAATGTGCGTAAGTGATATAGGTGCATTTTGTTATGTTTTACCGAATGGTGATTAGAAGGTTGTTCAAACTATCATAGCCTGCAAAATGCTTGCAATTCCTTTTTAGCAATAGCCAGAACCTCTTCCTTGGCTATCCGGCCAAGACGGATACTCAGACGATAATCTGGGCTAAAACTATACTTTTTGTCGTCTTTGAGAAGAGCCAGAATCTGTTCCGGAGCAACCTTTGTGTTGCCGGGGAAAGCAAAGACCAGATTGTGACCGTCAAATTCTGCTAACTCAACATGCAGTTGTTTCATCAAAACGCGCAATTTCATGACCTCCAGCAACAATTCTGCAGAAGCCGGCAATTCGCCATATCGGTCGCGCATCTCATCACTCGCCTGATAAATGTCCACATCATCGCATGCCGATGCAAGCTTGCGATATAAAACCAGGCGCTGATTCGGATCACTAACATAGCTCTCTGGTAAAAACGCTGAAAGACCAAGACGAATTTCAGGATCAATCCGCTCTTCTCGACTCTGTCCCTGTAACTCCTGAATCGTCTCTTCTAGAAGCTCGGTGTACATCTCAAAGCCAATAGCAGCGACCTGTCCTGCCTGCCTGGCACCAAGCAGGTCTCCGGCGCCGCGCAACTCAAGGTCATGTCGGGCGATACGGAACCCCGCTCCCAGTTCAGATTGTTCCTGCAGAACCTTAAGGCGCTCTCGCGCATCTCTGGTTAGCAATCCTTCGCCAGGAATCATCAAATACGCGTAAGCACGCTGATGAGAACGGCCGACCCGACCACGCAGCTGGTAAAGTTGCGAAAGGCCGAAACAATCGGCTCGGTTAATGATCATGGTATTTGCCGAAGAGATGTCGATACCGTTTTCTATAATTGTTGTACAAACGAACACGTTCGTTCTGCCCTCAATGAAATCGAGCATGACACTTTCCAACTCTTTTTCCGCCATCTGTCCGTGACCGACACCAACCTTGGCTTGAGGAACCAACTGTCGTATAAAATCAGCCATAGCTCCGATTGACTGAACCCTGTTGTGAACGAAATAAACCTGGCCTCCACGTCGCAATTCACGCAGGATTGCATCGCGGATAAGATCGTCATCAAAACGTGTGACATACGTACGAATCGCCTGACGATCGACCGGTGGGGTATCGATAATCGATAACTCACGCAAACCGGCCAGGCTCAAATGCAACGTTCGAGGAATCGGTGTGGCGGTCAAAGTTAAGACGTCAACTTCAGCGCGCATCTTCTTCAACCGTTCTTTATGCGTTACACCGAATCGTTGTTCCTCATCAATAACGATCAAACCAAGATTTTTGAAATGTAAATCGCGTTGCAGCAAGCGATGAGTTCCAATCAGGATATCGATCTTACCTGCTGCCGTTCGTTCAATGATCCTTTTCTGTTCTGCCGCAGTACGAAAACGTGACAGCATTTCGACAACCACGGGGTAATCGGCAAACCTCTGCCGGAAAGTTTCCAGGTGTTGTCGTGCCAAAACCGTGGTCGGAACCAGAATCGCAACCTGTCGACTGTCAAGTACGGCCTTAAATGCCGCCCTGATAGCAACTTCGGTTTTACCATAGCCAACATCACCACAGACCAGACGGTCAACCGGGCGCTCCGAGACCATGTCATCGATAACAGACTCGATCGCTTCCAGTTGATCCGGAGTCTCTTCGTGTGGAAAGGCGGCCTCAAATTCTCGGAAAAGTTGATCAGGTGGGGAATAACTAAAACCTTTTGCAAGTTTCCTGCGCGCCTGAACCTGCAAAAGATCGCGTGCCATCTCCTCAATCGTTGCCCGCGCTCTTAGCTTGGCCTTTTCCCAAGCGCCACTACCCATCTTGTCAAGGCGAGGATTAGTGCCATCTGAGAGGTACTTCTGAACTTTTTCAATGCGCTCAATTGGCAAGTAAAGACGGTCTTCACCGGAATATTCAAGGTACAGGAAGTCACCTTCAACAGCACCTGTCTGTATATGCACCAGACCCAGATAACGACCAATGCCGTAGTCGGCATGAACAACCAGGTCTGATTCTTTCAAATCTGCCAGGGAGGATTCAAAAACCTTTTGCCGTTGACGAACTTTGCGATGAGTCCGTGGTCCGAAAATTTCATCATCACAAAGAACGGCTAACTTTTCTTCCTCCTGCCGAAAACCATTATCCAGACTTCCAGTCGTTACAGTGATCCCTTGAGGGAAGTCACGGCCCGGCGTTAGATCCGGAACCCAGGAAACTGGCATCTCATGCGGAGCCAAAAGATCCAGGAGTCGTTCTGCCTGACCGCGTTTATGACAGACAATAAGAACCTTCCAACCATCGCCCAACCAAGAACGCAGTCTTTCCACAAGAGGAGTCAAACTTCCGTCATGAGTTGCATGGTCAGGACGCAAGTCGGCATTGCCTATGATCGGGACACGATAAACGGGATGTTCATCTTCAAGTTGATAAACCTGAAGAGACGACAGATCGATACGTGGTCCCTGATTCAGGCGGGTCTCAAGTTCCTGTCCTGAAAGATAGAAATCCGTTTTGGGTAAAAAAGGTTCATCGCTTTTCTCTGCTCGCTTCAGTCCACTCTCTATCGCTTCGGAAAAATCATCTATGGCGTTGGTCAGCGCAGGAGGATCAAGCAACAGCCAGCAGAAGCGGCCAAGGTAGTCAAACAGAGAGTCAAGACTTTCGTAGTTGAGCGGCAGAAGGTTTTCTCGTCCCGGACCAAGCAGACCCTCTCGCACTTCTTCGAGAATCGCTTCACGTTGTCGACGAGGAATTTCCAAGTCATCGCAACGTTCCTTGAACCGACGCGTGAACGTTTCCAGGTGAGAACCTGCCAGTATCATTTCTCGCGCCGGTGCCAACTCAAGTCGTGCCAGATGCAGATCTGTTGACCTTTGACTTGCAGGATCAAAACTACGAATCTCTTCGAGTTCATCACCGAAAAAAGCTAATCTCACCGGTTGTTCAAGCATCGGCGGAAAAAGATCGACCAAATCACCTCGAACCGCAAAGCTGCCACGATCTTCAACCAGGGTCACTCTCTGGTATCCAAGTGAAGACAAACCTTGCAGTAGAACTTCTCGAGAGATCTCATTGCCGACCTCAAGTTGCAAATGCAGGGAATCTAGAACGTTGCGGGGGAGAATCTTCTGCTGTAAGGCCTTGATTGTAGTAACCACGGCCTTACCACGACCATTGGCGAGAGCAACCAAGGTAGACAATCGCGTCGCTTCAATTTCAGGATGAGGGCTGAGCGGAGCGTAGGGTTCAGTTTCCCAGTGAGGGAAGTGAAGAATATCAGCTTTACGACCATGGAAAAAACTCAAGGCCCGGTGGAACTTCTGGGCTTCTGCCTGATCTGGCGCGACAATCAGAAAACATTCAACTCCGGAACTACGAGCCAACAAACCGGAAGCAAACCAGGCGTCACTACTGCCGTTCAGGCCAAGGATCTCAGTTCGACCAAAAATCCCTGAAGAGAAATGATAATGAACGCCTGTTAAGGTGCTGTTTTGAACTCGGGGTTCAGTAGGCGCAGTCATAGTGATACCCGACACAGGCAATCATTTTACAGTCGTCAATCACACCTGAGTTCGTGGTTAAGGAATAAAACGCTGGTGAGGGAAAATCAGTCACGCGGTACAGCCAGCATACGGTCCAGAGTAATTCTGGCCTGAACCCTGACGTCTTCGGGCACGGTCACCTGAGGGCTCATTGTCTGCAGCGCTTTGAGAATGTCCTCGAGAGAGGTCAGTTTCATATTCGGACAGATCAATCGAGTCGTTGGCAGAATGAATTCCTTGTCTGGATTCTCATTGCGCAAACGGTAAAGGATACCGGCTTCGGTGCCGACAATAAATTGTTTTGCCGCACTTTCCTGAGCGTAAGTATACATACCGCTGGTTGAACAAATATGATCAGCCATTGCAAGGATTTCCGGAGGACACTCTGGGTGCGCCATAAAGATGGCTTCTGGATAATCAACTTTAACGGCTTCAACATCAGCAACAGTAAAACGTTCGTGAGTCGGACAGTAACCATCCCAGAAATAGCAGGTTTTATCTACTTGGTCGGCAATATAGCGCCCCAGATTACGATCTGGAGCAAGGATCACTTCCGGTTCGTCAAGCGAGGCAACAACTTTAACAGCGTTAGCGCTCGTGCAACAGATATCACTCTCGGCCTTTACCGCAGCACTTGAGTTAACGTAAGTCACGACTGGTACACCGGGGTGTTGCTTTTTGAATTCGCGCAAACCTTCCGGAGTAATCATGTCGGCCATTGGACAACCGGCATCAAGACGAGGCAGTAGAACGATCTTTTCAGGCGCTAAAATCGCAGCGCTTTCTGCCATAAAATGGACTCCACAAAAGACAATCACCGACTTGTCAGTACGCGCAGCCTCCATCGACAGGGCAAGAGAATCACCAGTAATATGTGCCAGTTCCTGGATTTCATCACGTTGGTAATTATGCGCCAAGATCAAGGCGTCACGTTCATCGGCCAGTTGGAGAATTTCGTTAATGATCTCATTCTGTTTCATGATACAACCTTTTCCTCACCTGAAAGATTGCCGTATACTAGAGTAAAAACCTTGATATGTCAAACGCTTATAGCTGTCTCAGCACTCTTGACAGTGGCTCTATTTGCCGGTATTCTCAGCACACTTTAAACCCTTCTTACGGTGACCATTTATGTTTGGTATAGGCTTTCCTGAACTTCTTATGATCATGGCAATTGCCCTGATCGTGCTCGGCCCAAAACGACTTCCTGACATCGCAAAAGCCCTCGGTCGTGGTCTTTCTGAATTTAAACGTGCAACCGACGAGTTAAAACAGACCTTTGAAGCGGAAACTCGCAATCACGATGCTGATCGACCGATGGAGACCTCGGGGAAGTTGACACCTCCCGGAGCTATGGAGACTCCTTATCCGGAAGAGGCCAACCCTGTTGAGCCTGAAACTTCCGCAAAGGCCAACATCGTAACAGCAGAAGAAGAGATCAAAGATAAAACTGTCGACCAAGACGAGGAGACACGGCATGAGTGATCAACAAATGCCGTTAACCACCCACCTCGAGGAACTGCGTCGCAAACTGATTATCGCTGCTGTTTCATGGTTGGTGGCCTTTTTAGCCTGCTATTCTTTTTCAGAAAAGCTCTTTGATCTGATCGCTGGTCCGGTTCGTCAAGCCTTACCTGAAGGAACCTCGCTGGTTTTCATCACCGCAACGGAACCTTTCTTCACTTACCTGAAAATTGGGGCCTTAGCAGGTCTGTTGGTTTCCTTACCCGTCATTTTCTGGCAAATCTGGTCCTTTGTTGCGCCAGGTCTCTACAAAAATGAAAAACGTTATGTTTTTCCCTTTGTTTTTGCCAGCACCTTTTGTTTCGCAAGCGGTGCTTTTTTCGGTTACACCTTTGTCTTCCCCATGGCATTCAAAGTGCTTATTGAATTCGGAACCGGTGGTGGTGAACTTAACGCCATGCTCTCCATGGGCTCCTATCTCTCTCTTTCCAGCAAGTTACTGCTTGCTTTTGGATTAGTTTTTGAGCTGCCGGTTGTCATTTTCTTTCTCGCGCGCATGGGTATTGTTGACCACAAATTTCTCTCACGAAACCGCAAGTTCGCTCTTCTTGCTGCCTTTCTGATAGGAGCCATGCTGACTCCACCGGATGTCTTCTCGCAAACGGCGCTGGCTCTTCCTTTCGTGATTCTCTACGAAATAGGTATTATTGTAGCCCGCTTGTTTGGAAAAAAGCGCCCTCTTACGGAAGAGGAAGAAGAGCTTTCCGAAAGTTAATGTGACACATGTTTTTTCAAAACGAAAGGCGGCTCTGTACAGTTAACAGGAGCCGCCTTTGTTTCGCTTTATCGTTGAGTAAAACTACTTGGCAGCCTTCTTCAGTTCTTCATCAATCATTTTCTTAAAACCACCAAAACTGCGATCTTTAAGCTGTCGACCATTGATATAAGCTGCGGGAGTCCCCCTCACGCCGGCCTTGACACCCAACTGGGTATCAACTGCAACCTCCTGCTGTAGAGCAGGATTGTTGATATCCTGATCAAAACGTACCATATCGAGGCCTACACTTTCAGCCAACTCACGAATTTTAGCATCGTTAAGCTTGTTGTAGTTGGCAAACAATTTATCGTGCATCGGCCAGAACTTTCCCTGATTACGCGCAGCGATACTGGCAATGGCAGCCGCTCTGGCAAACTTGTGCATACTTAAAGGGAAGTGCTTGAAAACCACCTTAACCTGCTTGGGATATGCAGCCATCACCTTATCCATCGTCGGCACCAACTTCGCACAATAGGGGCATTGAAAGTCATCAAAGAGAGTAATCGTGACCGGAGCATTTCTGTCGCCTTTTACTGCAGAATTGCCCACAGGAAGCTGCTGTACGTAAGAAAGAGATAAAAACTGTATTTCGTTGCTCTTAGCGCTGCCAAGATAAAGTCTTTGCCCATCCGGGGAAACTTCCAGAGTCGTTACTCCAGAATCGACCTTGAAACGATCCTGTAGTTTACCATCAGAGGCGATAATCTGAACGTCACCACCTTCAAGCAACACAAAGAGTCGACCGTCACTCACACTCTGCGCAATATCAACAGGGGTTTTCCCTAAGGGCTGACGTTTAACCAAAGTCTTTTCCAGTTCTGCACAGACAGTTCCTGCAATCAAAACAAATCCGAACAGTAAGACAACAACACGCGTTACAGCTGACATATTTTTTCCCTCTTTTCGTTAGGTTGAGATTTCTTCCCCATCGGGACACTCATATTGTGACTTCGATACCTCCTTATAATTACCCGCTCAGTGCTATCATGTCAAACAGAGCGAATGACAACTCTTGACAATCGTTCGTCACAACGGCATAACTTGAAGCTCTATGTCTACTCCTGCCCTTGCAATAAAAAATCTTACAAAAGAGTACGATGGTGCTCCTGTTGTCGACAACATCTCTTTTGCTATTGAGCCAGGCGAAATTTTTGGACTTCTCGGACCTAATGGTGCAGGCAAGAGTACAACGATTAACATGATCGGTGGTGTTTCTCACATCGGCAGTGGTTCTATCGATATTTTCGGCTTTAACAACCAGGCGGAATATCGCACGACCCGTCGCTTAATCGGCGTCATGCACCAGGAAATTGTTATCGACAATTTCTTCACCATTGATCAGGCTCTAAAAATTCATGCCGGTTACTACGGTGTTCGTGATGATAAAGCCTGGCGCATACAACTCATTGATCGTCTCGGACTCAAACCTCACCTACACAAGGTAATGATCAAGTTGTCCGGTGGTATGAAGCGCCGCTTTATGATCGCCAAAGCTCTGATTCACAAACCACGACTACTAATCCTTGATGAACCTACCGCGGGAGTTGATGTGGAACTGCGTCACACGCTCTGGGATTTTGTTCATGAAATCAACCAGCAGGGCACGACGATTCTGCTGACCACGCACTACCTAGAGGAAGCTGAACAGATGTGTGATCGTATCGCCATTATGCATCACGGCAGTCTGATTGCGCTCGAATCAACCGAAACACTTCTCAAAGAAGTCGGCACCCGTAGCCTTCTGGTACATCTGCAAACACCGATCAAATCAGCACCGGACAATCTCTGCTGTCAGGGTGTTGAACTCAATGAAGCGGGTACTGTTCTGCATCTGACATTGTCTGCCAGTCAGTCGACCGGCGAACTTTTAAAACGCTTATGCGATATTGGGCTATCCATTGCTGATATTGAAACCAGGAAGACAGGTCTTGAAGAGGTGTTTCTTCACCTGACAAAATCAGGCGGAACAGAGTCATGACGCCATTTAAAGAACCACCATTTATTGCCTGGCTGCCTTTTTATACTCTGTTACTTAAAGAGATTCGCCGATTTTTGCGGGTTGCGTCACAAACGCTGGTAACCCCCGTCATCACAGCCTCACTTTACCTTTTCATCTTTGGCGCCACTCTTGGTGAACGCATCAGCGTTCTTGAGGGGTTTAGTTACGCCCAATTTGTCATCCCCGGGTTGATCCTGATGGGAGTTATCAACAATTCCTTTTCGAACGTTGCGTCTTCGCTCTTCATGTCACGATACCTTGGCAACATAGTCGACCTGCTGGTAACCCCTGTTACACCAACTCAGTTCATTATGGCCTACACTTTGGCGGCCATGTTGCGTGGTCTTGCTGTTGGTTTCGTTGTTTGGGTGATCTCCTGTCTCTTTGCAACTCTGCCTTGGGCTCACCCATTTATAGCCATTGCCATGGCCTGCCTGGCCAGTTTTCTCTTTGCCCAGTTTGGCATTATCGCAGCGATTCATGCAGACAACTTTGATTCTCTATCCATGTATACAAATTTTATCATTCTCCCGCTGATCTACCTTGGTGGTGTTTTTTATCCGATTTCTATCTTGCCACCAGTCTGGGCCAAACTCTCTCACCTCAATCCACTTTTTTACCTGATTGACGGTTTTCGCTATGCGCTGTTAGGCGTTGGTGATCTCCCTATCACTGTTTCTTTTGGAGTCGTCACGCTTATGGCTCTTATACTTTTCAGCTGGGCAGCAATTTTGATTGCTCGCAGCTATCGTCTTCGGAATTAGTTAAGCTCTCTA
>CBDUFN010000057.1:0-13877 GCA_965366475.1 uncultured bacterium
TACAACAACGTCGCCAGTACGAACCTCTGCCATCAGTTTCCCCAATTGCAACCTTCTGCTCTTTTTATCGTTACTCTTTTCCTGGAATATTTTTGTTGCTCCGCAGGATTTGAGCTGATCAATCTGAGAATTAATATTTTTACCGCTTATCTCTGGCTTTAAGTAACCGATAACACGTTGCATATAATTACTCCCTATCAATAGGGTGCAATCTATGGCAGGTACTATCAAAAGTCAATTAATATCCTATTGATAGGCGTCCCTGGAAAGAAATACAATCAAGGAGAAATATCTAAAGAGATATCTATTTGTGTATTTATTGAAGAAGTGCTTATTGATAAATAAAATAAATTGTCATTTGAAAATTAATTCAATTATCCAACATAATGAAGAAGAAATATTTATCTAAGATACTGTTTTTGTTATCTGGTGCTTTCAAATTAGAACCTGAATTTCTAGAAATTAAAGAATGAAATGGTTATAAAACAGATAGTTGTGATTATTATCTTTGATACTGAGCTGGGATTTCTCAAAAACAGTGGTAAAGTAGATTAAAAGATTCTTAGTGCTCCTGTAGCACTAACTTTGCTCCTGGATCATCCCCCCTCCGGTCCGGGGGCTTTTTTTATGTAGATGCACAACTTTAATTCTTTTATGATAATAGTCCTTATTAACATCTTGGGGGACTCGTCTATGCGTACAATTCCTTTGATAATACTAGTCGTTCTTCTTTGCTCATCGGCTCACTCAAAAATATATAAATGGGTTGATGAGAATGGTTCTGTTCATTTCAGTGACACACCCTACTCTGCAGAGGCCAAAGAAGTAAACATCCGAGAAACAGGCATTTCTATCAACAATCCTGGTGAAGGGAAGAATTTAAGAGAAAAAAAACCTGAAGAAAGCGGCAATAAAAAGAAAATCATTCCCAATAAACAAAAACCCGACACAAAACCACAATTAGAAGAAAAAATAATTACTGAGGCAGACTACAAAATCTCATCAAGTGTGGGTAAACTGGGGGGAGATATTATGAGCATTTCTGGTCGAATCAGTTCCGGACCTCGTTGCAAAGAGATGACCGTGACAGCAACGGCAGAAAACGATAATGGTCTCAGCGCATCCATTACAGACAAAATAAGCAAAGCCAATTCTTTTGGATCTACAATTTTTGAAGGAAATGCAAAAGTCCCCGGTAGCGCTGAAGATTATGGCTTTTGGAATGTAGAGTCAGTTACTATCCGTTGTAGCGACTAATAACCTTACCCTCTTTTTTAATCACTAAACATATAAGACTCACAATAAAAAAACGGAGCAGATCAAGAGATCCACTCCGTTTAAATTTGGTCGGGCTGAGAGGATTTGAACCTCCGACCACTTGACCCCCAGTCAAGTGCGCTACCAGACTGCGCTACAGCCCGACGGATTCGAATTATTGTTTATAACCACCCTTTTGTCAAGCAATATTGAGTGGCTATTTGATATTAAAAAGAACCTTATAAAACAGATAGATAGAGGCTCTTTTACTTATTTCGTTTATCTATAATGCGGTTCGCTTTTCCTTCGTGACGAGGGATTGCTGAAGGCTCGACCAGTTTTACCTTGGCGTGAAGTCCAATATTGGTTGCAAGTCGTTTTCCAGCTTTTCGATAAAGGCTTTCTGCTTCCTCATTTCATCAAAGAAGATGTTTTCGTTGACCTCAACTTGTACTTCTAGAGTATCAAGCGTTCCTTCTCTTTCAACAATAAGCTGATAGTGTGGCTCGCAACCATCGACCTGAAACAGGACTTCCTCGATTTGAGTTGGGAAAACATTTACACCTTTGATGATAAGCATATCATCACTGCGTCCCATAGTCTTGTCCATGCGAACCATCGTCCGGCCGCATTCACATTTTCCATAGTGTAAACGAGTAATGTCGCGAGTGCGGTATCGAATTAGCGGAATAGCCTCCTGAACAATGTTTGTGAGTACCAACTCACCCTTCTCTCCCGGAGGTAGAACTTCGCCAGTTTCCGGATCGATTATTTCAGGCAAGAAATGGTCTTCGAAAATATGCATGCCTTTTTTACAGAGACACTCTCCAGCGACACCAGGGCCGACAATTTCAGAAAGCCCATAATTATCAGTTGCAACGATATTTAATCTTTCTTCAATCTCACGGCGCAGCTCTTCGCTCCATGGCTCACCACCAAACAATCCGACCTTAAGGCTAAGGAATGTTCGTGGGTTGTGCCCCATCTTTTCTATGCGGTCGGCTAAAGTCAGGGCATAGGAAGGGGTGCAAACCAAAGCCGTGGCGCCATAATCCTTGAGGATCATGATCTGCCGTTCAGTGTTACCACCAGACATTGGAATAACGGCAGACCCGATGGTCTCCGCGCCATAGTGAAGGCCAAATGCTCCAGTAAAGAGACCATACCCGAATGCGATATGGACGATATCGTCGGGAACAACTCCTGCTGCGGTCATAAACCGCGCAACCAAGCCTGACCAGTCTGACAGGTCTTTACGGGAGTAACCGACAACCGTCGGTTTGCCCGTCGTGCCAGAGGAAGAATGAATTCTGACAACATCACGCATAGGCACTGCAAACATGCCATACGGATAGTTTTGTCTTAAATCTTCTTTGGTTGTAAATGGCAATTTAGCCAGGTCATCCAAAGTGTGTATGTCATCTGGTGTGATGCCCGCTTTTTTGAATTTTTCCTGGTAGCAGGGTACCTTAGTGACGCGCTCAAGCGTTGTGCGTAATCGCTCAAGCTGAAGACGTTCAAGGTCGCTGCGCTCAAGGCATTCGTGGAGAGGGTCCCATATATTATGTTTCAAGATTGTTACCTTAGCACCTAATATTTAACATCAAGAACTAGACGTAAGTGTCTGTTTAAAGGCTGTATAACTGGTTTCCTGACAAGATGTTTATGCCATTGTCCTGTAATGTTTTAATCGCACTGTCGGTTTCATCGAAACGAAAAATTATAACGGCATTACCGGCATTACGTTCGACGAACGCGTACATATATTCAACGTTAATTTCGGACTCATCAAGGACTTGTAGAATATTACAAAGGCCACCTGGCTGGTCCGGAACTTCAACGGCAACAACTTCGGTCTTGTTTACTGTGAAACCACTTTCTTTCAGGGTGCCCTGAGCAACATCAGTATTGTCGACTAGCAAACGCAATATACCGAAGTCTGAGGTGTCAGCCAGCGATAGCGCTCTGATATTAACGCCCTTCTCGCCAAGAACGCGGGCAACTTCAGCAAGACGACCGGACTTATTCTCGATAAAGATGGAAATCTGTTCAACTTTCATAATCATCCCTCCGCTATTTGGGGCGGTTATCGATAACCCGCTGAGCCTTACCTTCACTGCGGGCAATGGTTTTTGGTTCTACAAGGCGAATCCGGCAACTAATGCCGAGTAAATCTTTGATTTCTTTTTCGATGCGGCGCGAAAGGCCTTGAAGTACCTTGATTTCATCTGAGAAGGTGCGTTCATTGACTTCGACCTGAACTTCCAAGGTGTCCATCGTTCCTTCACGATCTACAATCAGCATGTAATGAGGTTCAACGCCCTCAATATCCATGAGCACGCTTTCGATTTGCGATGGATAAACATTAACGCCGCGAATAATCAGCATATCATCCGAGCGCCCACACATACGCTCCAGTCTTCGGTGCGTTCTGCCGCAGATACATGGCTCGGAGATAATCCTGGTAATGTCACGTGTACGATAACGGATTAAGGGAATGCCCTCTTTAGTAATCGTCGTAACAACTAACTCGCCCTGCTCTCCTTCGGGAAGCACTTCGCCACTGTTCGGGTCGATAATCTCAGGGATGAAATGGTCCTCCCAAATGTGAAGACCGCTCTGAGCTTCGATACATTCAATACCAACGCCAGGTCCAAGGATCTCTGACAAGCCGTAAATATCAATAGCCTTGATGCCAACCTTAGCTTCTATTTCGTTGCGCATCTTTTCAGACCAAGGTTCTGCACCAAGGATTCCAACACGAAGCTTAAGCTTGCGAATATCAATCCCCTCTTCCGCAGCAGCCTCGGCAAGATAGAGGCTATAAGAAGGTGTACAAGTCAAGACGGTAGATCCAAAGTCCTGCATGATCATCAACTGCTTCTTTGTGTTGCCTCCCGACATGGGAATAACAGATGCGCCAATTTTCTCAGCACCATAGTGTGCGCCGAGACCGCCGGTAAAAAGACCGTAGCCGTAAGCGTTGTGGAGGACATCGCCTCGATTTGCACCCGCTGCAGTAAAAGAACGAGCCATCAACTCTGTCCAGTTTTCAATGTCTCGCCGCGTATAGCCAACCACGGTAGGTTTTCCGGTTGTCCCAGAGGAGGCATGAATACGAACAATCTGGTCGAGTGGCTTTGCAAATAGACCATAGGGATAGTTGTCACGCATGTCCTGTTTAAGCGTAAAAGGCAGACGTCTCAAATCATCAAGTGACTTAATTTTATCTGGTTTAACACCTGCCTTATCAAACTGCTGCTTGTAAAAGGGAACCGTCGCGTAAACGCGGTCAGTGACCTGCTGCAAGCGTTTCACTTGAAGTGATTCGAGAGCTTCTCGGGGCAGTGTTTCAAACTCATCGTTCCAGATCATGTCTGCATCCTTGTTTTCGTATGAACTTACAAAGGCTAAATTCTGAAGATTAATATTTACAGTTAGTCTGACATCCCAAGGCGAAAGCCTTCAGGTTTGCATCCAAAAAGCGTTCCGGCACTAAACTTTTAATGGCAGCAATCCATTGGTCTTGTGTCGGCTCCAAGGTGTTGGAGAGCGCACCTAAAAGGACAGTGTTGACTGTTTTTGAGTTTCCCGCTTGTTCAGCAAGTTGGAGACCATCGACAACACAGATGTTGTCCACATGCTCCTTTAATTTCTGATCAAGGTCAGTCGGGTATTCGCGAGTACCAAGAGCGACAGAAGGTGGCGCTATCCGCAAATTATTTACGACAACCGTGCCGGTTTTCTTAACCAGTGAAAGGTAGCGATAAGTCTCCAGCAGCTCGAAACCGAAGAGAACGTCTGCGTGCCCTTCAGGTATGATTGGAGAATAAACTTTTTTCCCAAAACGAACGTGAGAGACGACACTGCCACCACGTTGTGCCATTCCATGGACTTCAGCTTTTTTTACATCATAGCCAGCCTGCATGAGGACTTCAGAAAGAATCTCACTTGCCAGCAAGGTCCCCTGCCCGCCAACACCGGCCATCAGAATATTGGTCACTTTATTATCAGTCATCACACACTCCAAAGGCATCGAATTTACACAACTGCATACAAACCTGACAACCATTACAAAGCAATCGATCCACTTTGCAATGCCCCTTCTCACCGTCCTGACCGGTTTCCCATTCAATCGCTGGGCAACCAATCGTCAAACAGGCCTTGCATGCAACGCACTTGTCTTTATCAACGTAAAGCGGTGGCTTATCTTCTAATACGTCATGCTTGATAAGGACACACGGACGACGTGTGATTATGACTGACAGCTCAGGTCTTTCCATCGCGGCTTTAATCGTCGCTCGAGTGTGATCCATCTGGAAAGGGTCTATCGTTTCAACGTGCTTTACACCGAGGGCCCGACAGATCGCCTCGATATCAACCTGATAGGCGGTCTCGCCATTCAAGGTGTAACCGGTACTCGGATTGTCCTGACGGCCCGTCATACCTGTTGTACTGTTGTCCAGAATCAGAACCGTCGCAGTTGACTTATTCCAGACCATGTCCATTAAACCGTTGATCCCGGTGTGTAAAAAGGTTGAGTCACCGATGACAGCAACTACTTTTTGACGCTCTTTTTCATCAAGAACTTTGCTCAAACCCGTTGCATTACCAATACTTGCACCCATACAGATACAGGAATCCATTGCAGACAACGGAGGCATAAAGCCAAGAGTATAACAACCAATATCACCCGTTACATAAGCTTTAAGACGGTTCAATGCATGGAAAACGCCACGATGCGGACAACCTGGGCACATATTCGGAGGTCTGGGTGGAAGGTTTTCTTCAACTTCCTGAGCCTCTACCGCAGCAAGGCCAAAGGCTTTACGTAACCGTCCAGGTGTAAGTTCACCGCAGATCGGCACCTTCTCTTTGCCAGTTAACTTGATCCCCATCGCTTTGACCTGCTCCTCGATGAATGGGTCGAGTTCCTCAATCACGTAAAGGGTATCAAAGCGTTTTGCAAAATCACTGATCATCTTTTTGGGAAGAGGGAAAACTAAGCCAAGTTTCAGAATATCAGCGTCAGGGAAGACTTCACGAGCGTACTGATAAGCAACTCCTGAGGTTATAATGCCGATGGTGCCGTCTCCTTCTTCGATGCGATTGAAGCCTTGTGAGCAAGCCCAGTCAGCCATATCGACAAGACGCTTTTCAACTAGAGGATGGCGAATCCTGGCATTGCCAGGCAACATTACAAACTTGCCAGGGTTGCGAACCAGGCCTGTCTCCGGGAGATCAACCATAGGGTCTCCCATTTCAACGACAGATTTAGAATGTGACAAGCGAGTCGTGCTACGCACCATAATCGGAGTGTCAAATTGCTCACTGACGTCAAAGGCAAGACGCGTAAAGTCCAGAGCCTCCTGGCTGTCAGATGGTTCAAACATTGGAACTTTAGCAAAGCGCGCGTAGTGACGACTGTCCTGCTCATCTTGTGATGAGTGCATTTCGGGGTCATCTGCAACAACGAGGACCATGCCACCACGAACACCGGTGTAAGAGAAAGTGAAGAGCGGGTCAGCCGCTACATTGACACCGACATGTTTCATCGTAACGATCGTTCGGGCACCGCCGATACTGGCGCCAATACCAACTTCAAGAGAGACCTTCTCGTTGGGAGCCCAAGAAGCATCAATGCGCTCATATTGTGTAATGTTTTCCAGGATCTCAGTAGATGGTGTTCCTGGATATGCAGAGGCTACTGTAACCCCGGCCTCATACGCAGCACGGGCAAATGCCTCGTTGCCAGATAAAATCGTTTTTTGCATAGACAAAACCTCTAGAAAATTTGATGTATCGCTACCAGACATTAAGCTGAAAAGTGGTAACAAAAGGGGTTAGATAATAACGGAGGTGTGGCGGATTTGTCAACGAAATGAAAGCTTTAGGAGTCGCTTTTCATGGAAAGCAAAAGCCCTTCCAGAAGGCCAAAATCACTTACAGTTATTGAGTCTGCACACATTTTCGTCATGAGAGAAATCAAGATTTCGATTCCGGCCATAATCAGATCGCCTCGGCCCGCTTCCATTCCAGATAATGCCTCTCTCTCAACGGAACTTAACGGAGCTAATCTCTCCTGCCATTCGTATAATTTTGCGGAAGGAATAATGTGGTTATTGATCAGTCGCCAATCATATTCTTCCATTTGTAGATCAAGGGCAGCCAGAGTTGTTACTGTTCCAGCTGTTCCGACAAAGATAAGAGAGCCTGGTTCTATATTGTGCTTACTACATACAACGTGAAGATCATTGCAGAGAGAAGTGATCGACTCATTAATTGTTTCTTGTCTCGTTACCGGGCTTTTATGCTCTTCGATTAACCGCACAACACCAAGCGGCAAACTTGTGCTCCAGAGCACTTCTTCTTTCGCGGTAAGAACAAACTCCGTACTGCCACCACCGATATCAACAATCAAGGAATGTGACGGTCGCGGATCAAGAGCACTGAGGACTCCGGAGGACATCGTTTTGGCCTCTATTTCACCCGTGATAACTTCAAGAGGCAACTGAGTTGCAGCTTTGATTCTTTGAACAAAATCTATGCCATTGACAGCCTGCCTGTAGGCCGCAGTACCAACCGCCCTAACCTGCTGAACATTAAAGCTTTGACAAATACCAGCGAACTCCTGAAACGCAAAAAGAGTCCGCTCCATTGCTTCTGGAGACAGACCCTCTTTGTTGGTAAAACCACCGGCGGTACGACAAATACGGCGAACGTATAGCTCTGGAGAGATGGTTCCCTCAATGACATCGCCGATCAGTAAACGCAGGGTGTTACTGCCGGCGTCAATTGCAGCCAGCACTATTTTTTACCAACAACTGCTTTAGCGAAATTGTAGGTGTGATCACCAATTTTCTCAAAGTTATGAAGCATATCGATAAAGATTAAACCAGAGTTAACGGTACACTCACCGGTATTAAGTCGTTTGATATGATTGTCTCTTAAACGTTCTTCAATGTCGTCAATCGCATCCTCAAGACGTGCCGCCTCATCAAAGACCTCAGTGTTTTTCTCTTCAAGAGCCTTAACAATGACAGCAAGAAATTCGCTCGTCATTTTAGAGATATCGGTAATCTCATTCATAGCAATTTCAGAGAACTTGATTTTCTGATCCAGCTTGCGGTTATTTAGAGTCCAGAGGTTCTCACAATGGTCGCCAACTCTTTCGAGGTCATTCACCATATTCATCATAGAGGCAACTTCTTTAGAGGTCTCCTGAGTAATTGATTTTTGGGACAAGGCCACAAGGAAGTCTGTGATCTCTTTTTGAAGGACATCAGTGAGATCCTCTTTTTTCTCCAAACTGGAAATTCTTTTTAAATCATTATCTTGTAAAAACAGAAGAGTATCATCAACCATTTCTTGCGCTATTCTAGCCATGCGGCGTGTTTCTGAACGAGCTTGGGCAAGCGCAATAGGCGGTGTACTGAGAACTCGGTTGTCAAGATACTTGAGATGAAACTCGATATCTTCTTCTCGACCTCTGATAACGACGGTACTTAACTTGGCCAGTATGCCGACAAAAGGCAGGAAGATAAGAGTATTTAAAATATTAAACATCGTGTGCGTATTAGCGATATGCCTGGCGATAAAAGGTTTGTCACCTATCTCTCCTCCCATCCTGGCAACTTGGTCCTGAGTCTGTATAACAAAGTCTGCATCACCAGGCGTCATCGACGCAATAAATTGCAAGAACAACGGGAAGAACAATAGCATGTAGCACACTCCAAGGGAGTTAAACAGGAAGTGAGCAAAAGCCGTACGCCGGGCGGCCAGGTTGGTGCCAATCGCCGCCAGGTTAGCTGTGATGGTGGTACCAATGTTCTCGCCAAGGATAAGGGCGATGCTGGCGTCAAAACTCAAAATGCCACTTGTCGCCAATGCGATCGTGATACCAATTGTGGCACTACTACTCTGGACAATCATGGTCAGAACAGCACCAATTAAGACTCCAAGCAAATGATTGTCACCAACCACCATGAAAAGTTGGCGAAATTCTTCACTTGTTTTCAAAGGGTCAAAAGCCTGCTTCATGACCGACAAACCAAAGAAGAGCAAACCAAAACCAAGGAGTATTTCGCCCAGATAACTCCACTTCTTATCTTTTGTGAAAAGTTTAAAGCCCGCACCTATACCAATCGCAGGCAAGGCAAATTTAGTTATTTTGAAAGCAATCAACTGAGCCGTAATAGTCGTACCGACATTTGCGCCTAAGATAACACCAATCGCTTGGACCAGAGACATCAAGCCAGCATTAACAAAACCAACGACCATAACAGTTGTTGCGCTTGAAGATTGAATAATAGCCGTAACAGCAATACCAACAAAGGTGCCAACGAAACGGTTATTGGTTAAAGCGCCAAGAATTTGCCTCATCCGGCCGCCTGCGATTTTTTGCAAGCCTTCTGACATGATTTTCATTCCGAAGAGGAAGAGACCTAACCCTCCCATCAATCCGAATATGAGCTTCTGGTTTAGTAAGAGTTCTAACATTATGTACCTCAATAAAAGATGAAATGTTTGTCAGAAAAAAAGCCCCAGAAACAAAGGGGCAAGATCATTGTGATGGATTTTACTTTTTGATGGCAAAGGGGAACTTCACCAAAGGATCCTCAACGGTCTCTGCATCAGGGAAAATAAAGAGCTCAGCATAATCAGTTCTTTCAAGGTCTGCTATAAAATAAACAACCCCTGAAGCTTTCGACTTTTTCAGGATGGGTTCTTCTGTCAGGGCCCGAGTAAAGATATCCTGTGGATGGTATTCAGCATAAAAAGGAAGAGAGCTGGAGAAGTCATTCTCATGTGAAACTCTCATCTGATCTTCAAGGTAATAGTAACCAACATAAGGGTAAGGTATGAGATAAACAGTGTCTTTACTCACTATTTCCCTGACACGATCAGGTGTAATAGAACGATATTGTTGACCTTCTCCATCTTTTAAAAGAAAGGCTTTTGATGGAAAACTAATAGACTTTTGGGTGTTGTTTTCAATCGCAACATGAAAAGAAGTGATGTTGTCAACCAACTGATATGGTGCAACGCTCAGTTCATCAATTTTGACAGTGAACGTAATATTTTCTCTTGTTTCTGTAAGAGAATTATCTGTTGGATTGATGGTCCCAGTCGGAGTGGCTATAGGAGCTACATTGACAGAACAGGCTGAACAGAAAAGAAGGAGTGACGCCACCAGGATGAAATTCTTTAGCATGTTCGATCTCCGCGCTTGTTAAGATTTTTGCATCGACCAGATCAGCATATCGCGATATTCCTCATTAGACTCACGAACTCGCTTACTGAAGACTCTCACAATATTACTAACCATCTTTAAAGCCAAGGCCGCATCTTCTTTACAAAGACGTTCCAGATCTTTTTTCTTTACGCTAATCAACTCAGCATCCTCTGCAACACGTGCAGTTGCAGACCGTGGTAAGCCATCTATGACTGCCATTTCACCAAAGATGTCTTCAGGGCCGAGAACAACTAAAGTTTTTTCATCACCCTCAGCGAACATTTTTGAGATTCGAATGGTGCCCTTCTTTATAAGGAAGAGAGATTCTCCAGGCATATTCTCGATGAATACGGTTGTCCCTTCACTCATCTCTCGCATTTCACAAAAGTTAGAAAGCTTCGCTAAGTCCTCATCAGAAAAGCTCTGAAGCATGACACTGTTTTTGATTGTGCGAAAATCTTCAGCTTTAACCATAGTGGCATATCTCTCTGAATTTCAGCATCTCGTCAAGGGGTTGAGGCAACGCTGAAATAATAACATAAAAAGCGTTAAACAATACAAAGTCGCAATCAATAATTATTGCTAACCTGACTAACCTCACCCGATGGTGCTGCTGGTTTTGCACCAATCTTCTCCATAATGGCCTGTTCGATAGACAGAGCATCTATGACCGGAGGTTGAACTGGGGTGATCTGAGTGACACCAGGAGTTGTCTCAGGATCGGTACTCTTCTTCCACTGAGTGACACCAGGAGTTGTCTCAGGATCGGTACTCTTCTTCCACTGAGTCACACCAGGAGTCGTTTGAGGGGCGGTGTTTCTCTTCCATTGTGCGAAGCCACGATTGACAACTTTATTGTCAGCTGTTCTGATCTTGCTCAACTTCGCTGCAAGACTGGGGTCGACAGTTATTCGCCACTGGGTATAGCCACCATCCAGGTCTTCATATTGAATCTTTTCTTTTGCCTGGCTCAAACCGGGCTGAGAACCATCTCTAAGATCTTCAAACTTATCAGCGATCCCTTTATTCTTATCTTCAATCTTCCTTCTGATGGCCTGATCAACTCGGTAAGAATCTATCTGAGTCTCAGCGGGTTCTGACAAAGCAGAAGGCTTGGTGGCAGAATCTATAGCATTATTATTGTCTGCAACTCTGACTCTCTGTAAGGCAACAGGTTTTACATAGGAAGCGATTTCAACCCTGCGTTCTTTCGCAGGATCAGAGCTTTTAGCCTGTAGGTCTCCATAACCGGTTAATGTAACTTCAGAGGTCAGACCTTTGGATTCTATAATGTCAGCGACAGCCCGGGCACGAAAGAAAGAGAGGATAAAGTTTTTCTCTTGATTACCTTCACTGCTAGAGAACCCTTCTACGCGCAACAATCGGCCACGGTTCTGAGCTTGTTGAAGTTCATTCATTGTTTCAGCTAACCGATCTTTTTCTTTGCGTGAAAGATCTTCGGCATTCGTTTGGAAGTAAAACGTGGCGATGACTTCACGACTATTGATGAAGGATTCAAAGCCATTTCCATTGGAGCCGAGAGCTGGTGTCGACACAAGAGTCACGACAAACAATAAAAGCGTTAAGACTCGCAAGGTTGCCCCCTTATTGGTGAGATTTCTCATAAGCTTTTACTTAACCTTGTCAATCTGGCTAAAGGTTCCAGCGGGCCTGGCTGTTTCTGCACCCGTTTTTTCCATAATAGCTTGTTCTATAGAAAGTGGATCGATAACAGGGCCTTGCTGTAACTGGGCACTATCATCACCTTTGATTGTTTCAACAGGAGCTTCAAGTTCCACATCCTCGTAGCCTTCAGGCACAAGAATCAGCATCTCTACACGACGGTTCTTGGTGCGACCATCATCTTTCGAGTTGTCTGCGATTGGACGACTTTCCCCATACCCTTTTACAAAAATCCTTGCTGGGTCGAAGCCATCACGCAGGACAATATGTGTCGCTGCGGCAACAGCACGTTTGAAAGAAAGGGTTTGGTTGTAAACATCAGAGCCAACATCATCAGTATGACCTTCAATACTAATAATGAAATACTTGTTTTCTCTACGCAATTCTTCCGCGACAAGAGAGATAGACTTGCGCCCTTCCTCTGAGAGGTCCCATTGGTTGAATGCATAGGATATCTCTGGAAAACTAAATTTTCGACTGAGTTTTGCAGGGAAAGGTTTATCGGGCAAGGTTGTCTTAGATCTACTCGTCAATGCCCCCATCGGACCAATGGGTGATATTCCAAAGGGCTGAACTGTTGGCGTTTTAAGTCGATCGGCCGGATTAATCATAACCGCTTCTTCGGGGTTAAACACTGGAACTTCCAAATGACTAATCGGTGAATCAGAGAATCCGACTTTACCCAACAATGGAGTTAGTAGCCTTATCTTTGTAACTCTGACGGGTGCAGTGATTGGTTCATCAATGAGATCTTCAGAATCTACTAGCTTTGGGACAGGACGGTTAAATGTACCAACGCCCTGGCAGGTAGATAAACCCATGAGGATACGCCAATCGGGGCTTGCATCCGAAAGGCCCACAGAGGCGCCAAGATTCATGGTCAGGTGAGGCGTGACATAATACTGAATTCCCGCCATCGCTTCAGTGGGGGAATCTGCGCCTGACGTTTTTTCTGATTCAAAAGAAACTTCGGCAATCAAGCGCAAGCGTGTTGCCAAAGAATACTCAACACCACCACCAAGAAGAAGTTGGTCTTCATAGTCTATGAGGGAAGGAGAATCGTTTACTGCATACCCCGCATTTGCATGAATACCAAAGTTATCCGTTTTAACCGTTGATATAAAACGACCAACGTAATCGACGAGACCGTCTAAATCAGGATCGTCAGAAACGGAT
Organism: uncultured bacterium; assembly: GCA_965366475.1. Classification (GTDB taxonomy): domain Bacteria; phylum Desulfobacterota; class Desulfuromonadia; order Desulfuromonadales; family BM103; genus M0040. The sequence continues at coordinate 13,352 of CBDUFN010000057.1, forward strand.
CGACGGCCTTGCATGTCTACGGCTAAGCGAAAAGTGTCTGATCTTTTACCATGAACCCGAAACTTAAAGCCTGCACTTGCAAAACCACGCCCGCTAGCATCCTCTTCTCCATTGAAAAGCATATTCGGGTAGGAACCATAAGCTTCCATGAAAGTACCAAGGCCCATGGTTATTGTGGTTGGCACAACAAAGCTTCTGTCGGTGGACGCAGTTGAACCGCTTTTGACACCGTCAGAGCAATTCGCCCAGATACCGATACAAATATTACCTTCGTTCAGGGTTTGAGCCGTTGGCTGCGAGATCATACCGGTGTCGCCATATTGATTAGAAGTGGCATAAGCAACAGAGGCAACTAGAGATAAGGATAAGGTGACAACAGTAAAATAAGAGGCAAAACGGAGCATAGACCGCGTGAGACCTTTGAGGGGGTTAACAAACCTTGGTTTTTTACCATCAAGAGACAACAAAATAAACTAATCCTTTTGACCTGCGTTTTGTAATCATTCTGGTATTCAAGATAGCGTTC
>CBDUFN010000058.1:0-13830 GCA_965366475.1 uncultured bacterium
ATGAACACGGGTATCCGGTTGTCGTTGTGGGTGGTGAGGAGGACAGGGTTTCTGGTGAAGTGATTGTCGCCAATGTTAATGGACTGAATTTAGCGGGAAGATCCTCTCTGATCGAATCTTCTGCCATCGTGGAGCAATCGTCTTTGCTCGTTAGTGGTGATTCGGGCCTGTTGCATATCGGTGTAGGCTTGGGGAAACCGACCGTGTCTCTTTTTGGTTCAGGGATCGCAGCTAAATGGGCCCCTTCAGGCGACCGGCATATTGTCCTCAATAAAAATTTACCTTGCTCTCCCTGTACCCGTTTTGGTTATACTCCGCCGTGTCCTATAAACGCACAGTGTCTCCGCGAGATTGAGGTCGAAGATGTTTTGGCCGCAGCGCTGTCTTTGTTGAAATCATAGTTAAGAGGTGATGGTCTTGAGCTTTTCCCAGTTTTACCTGCCACTGATTTTCTCTTTTGTTTTGGGTTCCATCATCGGTTCCTTTCTGAACGTCTGCATCTATCGTATTCCTGCAGGCATATCGATTGTCACCCCCCGCTCACGTTGTCCTCATTGCGAGACAATGATCAAGTGGTATCACAATATCCCCATAATCAGTTGGTTGTTGCTTAAAGGTCAATGTGCTTACTGTGGTTCTGTAGTGCCTGCACGTTATCTGGGCGTTGAGGCTCTAACCGGCTTTCTCTTCGCTTTGTTCTTCTTTCGGTTCGGTTTTCACTCTTTGACACCGGTTGTACTTCTTTTGGTTGCGGCTTTAGTTGTAATCACTTTTATTGACCTGGACCACCAGATCATCCCGGATGTCATCAGTCTCCCTGGAATACCGATTGGGCTCTTATGCTCTTTCTTTGTGCCTTGGGTGACTTGGCAGGATTCTTTGCTCGGTATTCTTCTAGGTGGCGGCTCTCTTCTTGCCATTGCGCTTGGTTACGAATTTCTGACAGGGAAAGAGGGGATGGGGCTTGGCGACGTGAAGCTTTTGGCAATGCTGGGTGCTCTTCTTGGCTGGTCTGCGGTTTTTCCGATCATCTTTATCGGCTCATTGTTGGGAACTCTGGTTGGCGTTCCGGTGATGTTGCTAAAGAAAGCTGATAGTAAACTCGCGATTCCGTTTGGTCCCTTTTTGTCGGCTGCGGCTTTGATTCACCTCTTTTTTATCCAACACACAGATCCTCTGATGCGGTGGTACGCTGATATTTTGAGACAATTATGGCTCTCTTTCTGGTGAAATAACCCAATTTCGTTCATATAATTCCTCTGTTTTGCAATTTTTTTGATAAAAATTTCACACTTCATATTGTGGCTCTTGTTTAAAAAGAGCCCTTGATCTTGTGATCAAGCCTGTTATTTGTGTAATTTGCCACCATCATTTGGTCCTCATATGTCTACAATTAGTTGACAATTGTTTTAATTTACCTATAATTAGGCCTAATTTTGTATAATTTACATTCACTATAAACAAATGGTTGCCTATGAAAAACCAAGTCAAAGAAATCCGTGAAGCCCAATTGATGAGCAAGGCCGAGTTGGCTCGCAAGGCAGGGATCTCTCCTGTGACAATCGATCGAATCGAACATGGAGCAGAATGTCGGATGTCGACCAAGCGTAAAATTATCTTGGCACTTGGCCTCAAGCTTACTGATCGCAACGACGTTTTTCCGGATGATGAGTAATGATTGGTACGTTGTTTGCTCTAGTTAAAGTTTGTTGTGAAGATAGAATCATTCTGAGCTGATTGTTTAAATAAGTTTTTTAGCCAGGGGCGCGCATGTTATTCCAAAAGAAAAAAGACGTGATCGGCATCGATATCGGATCCAGTTCGATAAAGATGGTCCATCTTAAGGAAGCTAAGGGTGGTTATCAGTTAGCCAGCCTTGGGTTGGCCACTTTGCCTGCTGAGGCCATTGTTGATAATGCTATTATGGACTCTAGTTCCATTGTTGATATTGTCAAAGGTCTGGTGGAAAGCCAGAAGCTCAAGACAAAAAATGTCGCTACTTCAATTTCCGGGCATTCAGTCATTATTCGTAAGATTCAATTGCCAATTATGACCGAAGAGGAAATGGAGGCTTCAATCCAGTGGGAAGCCGAGCAATATATCCCCTTTGAGATCTCTGAGGTCAATCTGGACTTCCAAATTTTAGGTCCTGATGCGAATGACGCCTCTTTGATGAATGTGATCTTGGTTGCTGCCAAAAAAGACTTTGTAAGCGATTATGTTGCCTTATTCAAGGAGTGTGGCCTGAATCCACAAGTCATGGATATCGATTGCTTTGCAGTTGAAAATGTTTATGAAGTCAATTATGGCGCTAATGAAGATGAAATTGTTGCTCTGATCGATATGGGCGCGAGTTCGATGAATGTCAACGTGTTACGTGGAGGGATGTCTGTTTTTACTCGAGATATCCAGGTAGGCGGAAGTGCTTACAATGAAGAAATTCAGAAACGACTTGGGTTGAACAACGAAGATGCTGAAATCGTTAAGCTGGGTGGTGAGATTGCTGATGTAACTCCTGAGTCCGTTGCTGAAGTTATGGAAGATGCAACAGAGAGCCTGACGCAAGAAGTACAACGCTCCATAGATTTCTTCTCTGCAACGTCTTCCGACGAAAAGGTTCAAAAAGTCTTTATAACTGGCGGTGTCTCAAAGGTTCCGTCGGTTAAGACTTCACTTGAAAGTCGTCTCGGAGTCAGCGTGCATGTGATTGATCCTTGGAGACAAATTTCAGCAAGTGAAAAAGACTTTGATCCTGAGTACCTGCAGGCCATGGGCCCAATCTATACTGTCGCTGCCGGTTTGGCCATGAGGAGGATGGGAGACAAATGATCCGCATTAACCTTCTGCCTGTAAAGGCTGCACAGAAAAAAGAAATGCTTCAGGGCCAGATGATTGTTGTCGCTCTGGCAATGATTGTGACTGTAGTTCTTTGTGTCGCGGCCTCAATGTATGTCTCTGGTGAAATTGATTCTCGTCAAGCGAGAATTGATCAGAAGAATTCAGAGATTCTACAATTGAGAAAGAAGATTGGGGAAGTTAACCAATTTAAAAAGCGCCAGAAAGATTTGCGTGCAAAATTGGATGTTCTTGAGAAACTCAAAGCGTCTAGAATTGGGCCTCTTTATATTTTGGATGCTCTTTATGAAGCTCTTCCCGAAAAGTTGTGGTTGACCAAGTTTAAAGAAGCTTCCGGTCGAGCCAGTTTGAGTGGAATTGGTGTTAATGAAGAGACGGTTGCAGAGTTTATGAAGAATCTCGAATCATCTGAGTTCTTCTCAGGTGTCGAGCTTAAAGTAACCAAGCAAATTGTTCAGGATAAAATTAAATTTCAGCAGTTTGACTTGACGTGTAAAACGGTCAACGTGAAGCCAGAAAAGAAAAAATAGCGATAGCCTGGTTGTTTTAGACAAATCCCTAGGGAGACTGTTAGTCGATGAATCCAAAGGTTGAAAAACTACTTAAGTTGCCTCTTTACCAGAGAATGATAGCTCTTGCTGTTTTGGTTCTTCTGGTTATTGGTGTTTTTACCTGGTTCCTTTTGTTGCCTGATTACGAAAAGATAGAAGGGATGGATCAGGAAATAGTCAGGCTGGAAGCGGACTATGTGCAGAAGAAGCAGATAGCAGATAACCTGCCGAAATTTAAAGAAGAGTTTGCGAAAATGGAGAAGCTTCTTGAGGAAGCTTTGACGCAGCTTCCCAATAAAAAAGAAATTCCGACTCTTCTGACGAACCTTTCGACACTCGCTAAAGACAGTGGGTTGGAGGTTGCGACATTTACTCCTCGTGGTGAAGTTAATAAAGGATTCTATGCTGAAGTCCCTGCGTCTTTAGACCTTGTTGGGACTTATCACCAGATTGCTGAATTTGCCCAAGCTGTTGGTAAATTGTCGCGAATAGTCAATCTTAGCAATATAGACCTGTCCGCCCCTAGGGTTTCAGGAGTCACTGCGACCTTAAGGATTAAATGCAAAGTGACCACATTCCGTTTCGTTGAAAAATAAGGATGGTTTGAGATGACACGTTGGTATTTATGTCTGCTCTGTGGTGTTTTCATGATTGCCGGATTGGCTGGCTGTTCTGATGAAGCGGCCGTCGCGCCGCAACCGAAAACAACACAGGTGAAAAAGCCCGCTGCTACACAGGTTTCTACTCCTAAAGTAATAGAAGAGGAGAAGAAAGAAGCGGAGTTTGTTTACGTTACTGATGGGCGGCGTGATCCTTTTGTGCCTTTATCAAGAATAAGACGACCTCTGGTGGATTCCGCGGAGCCTGCGACACCTTTACAGAGTTATGATCTTGGTCAATTCAAGTTGGTTGGGGTTATCGTTGGTAAAGGTGCGTCCAAAGCGATGGTGGTTGCTCCTGATGGAAAGTCCTACATCCTCTCCCAAGGGGTGAAAATAGGTAAAAACAATGGAGTCGTTTTAGAAGTTAATAGCGATGCTGTTGTTATCGAAGAGAAGTATATGGATTTTTCTGGAAACGTTATTGAAAATATACAAGAAATTGTAGTTCCTAAGCGGGAAGGAGTCTAATCAATGCGCGGGGTGAATATTATGTTGAATAAGCTGAGGGTTAGCCGTATTGCCCGTTCTTGGCAGTATCTTTTCTGCTGTACTATAACTTTCTTGTTGTTGAGTGGTTCCGCTTGGAGCGCTGACGCCAATAAACTTCTTGATGTCTCTATAGACTCTGCCGCAGCAACTCCGACAGTTCTCATAAAGACTGCAGAGCCTGTTGGTTACAGATATACGGTTTATGATTCCTTCGAACCAACGCGAGTTGTCGTTGATTTTCCAGGTATGGAAATGTCGGATGTTGCCGAATCTCTGAATGTGGATTTGAGCTCTGTTCAAGAAATCAGAGTTGCGGGATTTGCTCTTTCTTCCGGTCAATTGACACGTGTTGAAATTCTTCTCGCTAAAAACACAGAATATCAGGTCAATCTTGACGGTAAGGAGTTCCGTGTTGCTTTTTCTGCAGATGCTAATGCACCTGAACCAATGGTGGCAAAAGCCGACCCTGTCCAATCCGCAAAGGTTGCAACACCTGATCCAGTAATGTCGACCGTTGTTGATGCTACTCAAGTTGCAACCCTTCTTCAAGGTGTCAAGGTTTCCAGTGGCCAGGCTATTCTTTCGGCTAACGGTAAGCTTGATAAATTCCAGTACTTTGCACTTAGTAACCCAGCACGTTTAGTTGTCGATGTCTATGGTTTGAAGCCTGGTTTTAAAGAGCGCTCTTTTGCTGCTGAAGATGGTTTTAAAGGTGTTCGTGTTGGCACTTATAATGACAAAACTCGCTTTGTTTTCGATGCATCTATGTCTGATTTACCGGGACATGTTGTTGAAGGTCGATCTACAGATATCCTTGTTTCTTGGGGGGCTGGCAAGTCAACTGCTGTTGCCGCCGCTCCTGCTGCGAAAGAAAAAGTTGTGGAAACGGTGAAGCCGGTTGTGAGTCCTGTCGCCGTAAAGAAAACATTAAAAACTGCACCTGTACAATCATCTGGTCGGGGAAATTATATTGGATGAAATTAAGGACTTTGACTTTCTCAATGAAGATGGTCGGAGTGTCGTTGCCGTTTCTCTTGCTGGAGCGACAAAAGTTTCTCAGCCCGTTGAAGAGGGTAACCTGGTCCGTTTTGAGTTAGTGAACACGACGATAAGCCGTTCCTTGCGCAGAACGATTGACGCTTCTGCCTTTCCAAGTGCTGTTACTTCAGTCACTCCCTATACGGTCGCCGATGGTGACCAACAAAATGTGCGTATTGCAGTAGAGCTGAAAGGTCCTGTTGCTTACGCTCTAGAGCAAGAAGGTTCCGTTGTTCGTTTGGTTGTAGATGATGGCGCCTACGCAGAACCCGTTCCACCTGCTGTCAGTCAAGTTGAAGTTATCGCACCTGAAACAAATAAAACTCTAACTTCTGATCCTGCTGAGCAACTTTCAGCTCCAACGTCTGTTCCGGTTACTGCAGAAGAGATGTCTGCAGAAGCTGCCCGCTACACTGGCGAGAAAATCACCTTAGTCTTTGATTCTGCAAATGTTCGTAGCATTCTTCAACTAATTGGGGATGTAAGCGGTCTGAATATCCTGGCCAGTAGCGATGTTGGCGGTAATGTGACGCTACGCCTGATTGATGTCCCATGGGACCAAGCTCTGGACCTGGTCTTGGAAACTGCAAGCCTTGGAAAACTTCAACAAGGCAACGTCCTCCGTATCATGCCGAAGGATAAGATTAGAGAGATCGATCAGGCGGCAATGAAGGAGCAAACTCTTGCTATTGAAGAGGGTGTGTTAGAAACCACGACCTTCCCGATCAGTTATGCTTCTGTTGACGACATGAAGGGTTTCCTGACAGATATTAAGTCAGTCCGCGGTTCAATTATTGCGGATTCCAGAAATAAACAATTAATTGTGCGTGACGTGACTGCTGTGCTTGAACAGATGCAGGACATGATCAATCAAATCGATAAGCCAGAGCGTCAGGTCATGATTGAAGCCCGGATTGTTGAGGCAAACACGTCCTTTTCTCGTAGCCTTGGTGTTAAGTGGGGTATTGATTACGACAGGTCCGGTGGAACTGATGGGTCAGATACTAGAGACGTTGCTCTAAGTCAGATTAACACTGGTCTTGGTGGTTCCTTTCTTATCAGTCCAACTTCTGGCTCTGCAGGTATTGGTACTGCACTGACGTTTGGTGCTCTGGACAATATGCTTGATATTGACTTGCGCCTGTCGGCGTTAGAAAACTCAGGTGAAGGGAAGATCGTTTCGACACCTCGGATCACAACCTTAAATGGTGAAAAAGCTGTTATCTCACAAGGCACGAAAATTCCATTCTCATCGGTAAGTGATACAGGTACTGATGTTAAGTTTGAAAATGCAGAGCTTAAACTTGAAGTGACCCCGGAAATCAATCCTGACGGCAGCATTCTCCTTGATATTAATGCCTCTAATAGCTCAGTTGGTACTGTTGTGCCGACAGCGACTGGTGATGCCGTTTCTATTGATGAGAAGAAAGCTCAAACTAAAGTCTTGGTCCGTGATGGGCAGACAACAGTTATTGGTGGTATTTTCATTGAGCAAGAGAATGATTCTGCGACAGGAGTCCCTATTTTAAAAGACGTTCCATTCTTTGGTGGACTCTTTAGGTCGACTTCCAAGTCACGAGATCGTCGTGAATTGTTGATCTTTATTACTCCAAGAATCGTAGAGTCTTAAATCTATCAATAAATACTTTTTGGAAAAGGACAGGAACTCCCTGTCCTTTTCTGTATCAATCAGATGTAATTTTTATGAATAGCCTAAGTTCAACATCATTTTTTTTGACTGGATTTATGGGCGCCGGTAAAACCTCCGTGGGGCGACTGTTGGCGGACATGATGGAGTTGCCATTTGTTGATCTTGATGAAAGAATTGTTGAGCGAGAAAAGAGCTCAATTGCTCAAATTTTTGAGTCTAGAGGTGAGGGTTATTTCCGGGATTGTGAATCTGCAGTCTTAAATGGTCTGCAACATTGTTCTGCAACCGTTTATGCCACAGGTGGTGGCATCGTTATTCGGGAAGATAATCGTTGTAAGATGAAAAGTCTCGGTAAGGTCATCTACCTGAAATCGACTTGGCCGACCTTAAAAAAACGCTTGCAAAGCAGTGCGGATCGGCCACTTGTAAACAATGAAAAGAACTTGGATGATTTAAAAGATCTTTTAGACAGTCGGCGTCATTTATATGAAGAAGCCGATGTTCAAATTGATACGGACGGACTCACACCTATAGAGGTGGCACAAAGAATTGTATCCGTTTGTGCTCAGGATTAACTTATGAACCAGATAACTGTTGGACTTGATGATCGCAGCTATCCTATCTGGGTAGGGGAGCGTATACTTCCTACCTTGGGCGCTGCTCTAAAGGATGTAGGCTTTCCTGATAAAGTCGTCATAGTCACTAACCCAACAGTCGGAGACCTTTATTGCGAAGAGATTGTTGATGCTTTGGTTTCTTCCGGGCGTCAAGTCAGTGTGATAAGAGTTCCTGATGGTGAAGAGTATAAAACGATTGAAACGCTTGAAAACATATATGATGTTTTAATAGAAAGGCGCTTTGATCGTTATTGTGGACTGGTTGCCCTTGGGGGAGGCGTTATTGGTGATATGGCAGGATTTGCCGCAGCTACGTTTTTGCGTGGCATTCCCTTTGTTCAGATACCGACGACTTTATTGTCTCAAGTCGATAGTTCCGTAGGTGGCAAGACAGGTGTTAATCATCCACAAGGGAAAAACCTGATCGGGGCTTTCTACCAACCTAAACACGTTCACATCGATGTTGTCGCTTTAGAAACTCTGCCAATGAGAGAATACGTCTCTGGGCTGGCTGAAGTTATTAAGTATGGAATCATCCATGATCTGGAGTTCTTTGAATGGCTCGAAGAGCATCGCGAGGTTCTGGCTGATAGATCCACAAATGCTTTGATTCATGCTGTAATGAGGTCTTGCCAAATCAAAGCTGATGTTGTAGAAAAAGATGAGAAAGAACAGGGCGTGAGGGCACTTTTGAACCTTGGCCATACCTTTGGTCACGCTGTGGAAACGCTAGCAGGTTACGGCGTTGTAAAACATGGCGAAGCTGTTTCAATTGGTATGGTTATGGCCGCTCGTACAGCACATAAGATGGGTTATTGTACGACTGAAGATGTTCAAAGAATTATCGATCTGTTGGCCTACTTTGATCTACCTGTCTCTCCTCCTGATTATTCTGTTGCAGAGTATCTCACTGTTATGCAACGTGATAAAAAGGTTAAGGATGGTAAGGTGCGAGTTGTTTTGAATCATGGCATAGGTTCTGCCAAATTGCACCAGATCGATGATCTAGAAATGCATTTGGGCGAATTATTAACCTGAACCTGGAAGAGGGAAGATGGCAACGCCAAGCACAGGAGGAAGTTTAATTGGTAAAATCGGCAGTTATCTGCAGATTGTTACCAAGGACCCTAGCTCTACCGCGTTTGTCCCTTTGGCAGAAGCATACCGCCAGATTGGCTTACTCGATGATGCTTTGGAGGCTGCACGCCTTGGCACAAAAATGCTTCCGCATTTTAGCCCGGGATTTTCGGCCATGGGGCGAATTCTAGGGCAAATGGGGCGCCTTGATGAATCAATGAGTGCTTATGCTCGTGCGCTCAGTATAGATCGTCAAAGCCAGTCGGCTCTTGTCGGATTGTCTCGTCTACATTTAGTTCGTGGCGAACGTGAGCAGGCCAAAAAAATACTGCAACAAGCGCAAGAATTTCATCCAGACGATGAAAAAATCAGTGATATGCTTATTGCGCTTGATCTCCCCAGGCCTTGGGCAGAAATTAAGCAAGCCTCTCAAGTTCAGACTCCAGTTTCTTCTGAAAAAATAAAACCGGACGAGCCCAATGAACCTATAGCAACGGCTACATTGGCTGAGATTTATGTTAAACAGGGCCTTTTAGATAAGGCCATTGACGTTTACCAAGGGCTTTTGACCCAAAATCCGAATAATGATGTTGCTCGTGAACGCATTACGCAGTTGCAGCAACATACTGATAGTGATCAAGACGTCGCTGCTGAACAAATATCGCAAGAGATTGAGATTGTGCCCGAATCAGAAAACCTTGAAGTGGCGGTGCAATCGGAGACAACGGAAGTACTTACTGAGTCGCAAGATGAAATTAAAGATCAATCTCCGTTGTCTGTTCTCCAGCGTTGGTTGGCTGTGATTAAAAATGGGAGGGCAAATGTTTAGCCAAATTATGCAACGAATTGTAGAAGAAACCAGCGGCGGGATTGGCGCGGTTTTGATGGGTTATGATGGTATTGCTATTGATCAGTTCTTTGCTCCTGATGAAGAGATCGATTTACAGATGGTTGTTGTTGAGTACTCTAATGTTCTCAAAGAAATCCGTAAAACAGCTGAAATCCTCAGCCTTGGCGAAATGGAAGAAATCTCCATCCGTACCGACCGTTTCATTATTATCATCAGAATGCTTAACGAAGAGTATTTTGTTGCCCTGATTATCAATCGGGATGGGAACTTCGGTAAAGGGCGCTATCTGATGACACGTGAAGGTTTTAATCTAATTGAGGCTTTGAAATAGCATGTCGTTTCGCATTCTGGTTTTGCACGGTCCTAATTTGAACCTTCTCGGTCAACGAGAACCTGAAGTTTATGGTCGTCAAACGCTTGCGGATATTGATGCGTCTTTAAAAGCTCTTGCTACAGAGCTGGGAGCTGTTGTTGAAACACTGCAGTCAAACCATGAAGGTGAGTTAATCGATCGCATTCATGCTGCAGAGGGCGAAGGTTTTGCCGGGATTGTCATTAATCCAGGAGGGTTGACACATACAAGTGTTGCCCTTCGTGATGCGATCTCTGCCATTTCCCTCCCCGTGATAGAAGCACATTTGTCTAATATTCATGCTCGCGAATCTTTTCGTCAACATTCTTACGTTGCCGGAGTCGTGGTGGGTCAGGTCGCTGGTTTTGGCGCTATGAGTTACCAACTGGCTATTCGTGGGCTCTTGGATCACCTTTCGTAGCTATCACTATGGTTTATTCCCACCGTCGCCAGAAAGCTGTTGATCTTCTTGAGAAACTGGATCTTGATGCTCTGGTTTTCTGTCAATCTGAAAACATTCGTTATCTCTCCGGTTTCTCCGGGAGTGACGGTGTATTGATCGTCTTTGCCGATCAACTTGTTTTTCTTACCGATTCGCGATATACAACACAGTCCAACAATGAAGTCAAAGCAGACAAGCTTTGCGAATACAAAATCAAAAGCGACGGGATTGTTTCCCAGTTGGCGATGTGTGATGCCAAACGTATTGGTTTTGTATCCGATCTTGCCTTTGGCTTTGCTCTTGAGTTGCGTACAAAGGGTCATGATGATTGGCAATGGAGTCATCTTAAGGATGAACTTGATTGCCTACGGTTGCATAAAACCGCTGATGAAATAACTCGTTTGTCTCAGGCGGCAGAGCTAAATACTCTCGCTTTTGCAGAGATTCTTGGAATGATAAAGCCCGGAGCCAGTGAGAAAGAGATCTCTCTAGCTCTTGAATTTTCGTTGAAAAAACTTGGTGCAGACGAAAAGGCGTTTGATATTATTGTTGCCTCAGGTGAACGCGGTGCCATGCCCCATGGTGTTGCGAGTGACAAAATCCTTAGTGAAGGTGAATTGGTGACAATAGACTTTGGTTGCCGATTGTCAGGCTATCACTCTGATGAAACTGTTACGCTGGCCTTAGGAGAAGTCACTGACCAACTGAGGACACTATTTGATACCGTCCTTGAGGCTCATGATCGTGCTTTGGCAGCCGTCGAACCTGGCATCGCTTTGTCAGTTTTGGATCGAATTGCTCGCGATTACATAACGAGTCATGGTTTTGGAGACTACTTTGGTCATGGCCTCGGACATGGTGTCGGCTTACAAATTCACGAAGCTCCAACAGTCTCTCCGCGCAGTAAGATGCTCGCTGAACCGGGGATGGTTTTCACAGTTGAACCAGGGATATATATTCCGGGCGTCGGTGGTGTCAGGATCGAGGATACCGTTGTCGTCACGGACGAAGGTCACAAAACATTAACCAAGATTTCAAAAACGTTTAACAACATTCTGTTAAACTGACTAACATACTGCCCGGCTGTTTATAATAGTGCCGGTCAACTAAGGAGGAATATCGATGGAGATTAAAGAATTGAGGGCGTTGGTTAAGATAATCACCGACACTGATATCACTGAGTTTGAGATGGAAAATGCTGAAGAGAAAATCCTTATTAAGCGTGGCCCAGATAAAGAGTACGTTCAATTTGCAGCTCCAACAGCTGCCCCTGCTGCGCCTGTTCAGGCTCCTTCTGCAGCTCCTGCGGCAACTGATGCACCGGTTGAAGCCATTGTTGCTGATGACAATTATGAAACAATTAATTCTCCTATTGTTGGTAGCTTTTACCGCAAGCCGAGTCCGGAAGCCGACAATTTTGCTGAAGTAGGTTCTATCATCGAGGCTGGGCAAACGGTCTGTCTGGTGGAAGCCATGAAGCTTTTTAACGAAATTGAATCTGAGTTCAAGTGCAAAATCATTGAAGTGCTTAAAGATGATGCTGCACCTGTGGAATTCGGTGAACCTCTCTTCAAGGTGGAACGTCTTTAGTGTCTCGTGCGTTTGATTGTCACAATTGACCACTACGAACACTAAGTTTCAAAGGAGACACCATGTTTCGCAAAATCCTGATCGCCAATCGTGGCGAAATCGCTTTACGCATCATCCGCGCCTGCAAGGAGCTCGGCATCTTGACTGTTGCCGTGCATTCAGATGTTGACGCTGATGCTTTGCATACCAAGATTGCTGATGAAAGTATCTGTATAGGCAGAGCGCCAAGTAGCGAAAGCTATCTCAACATGAAGGCAATCATAAGCGCTGCCGAAGTAACGGACGCTGAAGCTATTCATCCCGGTTATGGTTTTCTTGCCGAGAATGCAGAGTTTGCAGAAATTTGTCAGAATTGTGGAATTACATTTATTGGCCCCACTCCTGACAATATTCGTGTGATGGGCGATAAAATAGCGGGTCGTCAGTCTGTTATTAAAGCTGGAGTCCCCATTCTTCCTGGAACAAAAGATAATGTTCCAAATGCAGAAGAAGCCCAAAAAATAGCTGCAGAAATTGGCTTTCCTGTCATTGTCAAAGCGACTGCTGGTGGTGGTGGTAAAGGTATGAAGGTGGTGCATTCGCCAGCTTCACTGCCAAATCAATATGCCATGGCTCGTGCAGAAGCGCAGGCTTCATTTGGTAACTCAGAAGTCTATATCGAAAAGTTCTGTGAAAATCCCCGGCACGTAGAAGTTCAGCTGCTTGCTGATAACCATGGCAATGTTATTCATCTTGGTGAGCGTGATTGTTCCATTCAACGGCGTCATCAGAAATTGATTGAAGAAGCTCCTTGCGCTGTCCTGACTGCGGCGCAACGTAAAGAGCTTTGTGACTGTGCTGTTAACGCGGCAAAATCAATTGGCTACACCAGTGCCGGTACGATGGAATTCCTTCTTGATGCAAAGGGTAATTTCTTTTTTATGGAAATGAATACCCGTGTACAGGTTGAACATCCAGTGTCTGAAATGATTACTGGTGTCGATATCATTAAAGAGCAGATTCGTGTCGCTTACGGTGAGCCTTTGCGTTATAAGCAAAAAGATATCAAGATCAATGGCCACTCAATCGAGTGCCGCATCAACGCCGAGGATCCTGTAAAGTTCACACCTTTTCCTGGTAAAATCGACGGCTATCATCCTCCCGGTGGTCTGGGTGTTCGTATTGATAGTGCAGTCTACGACCAATACGTTGTTCTCCCACACTATGATTCAATGATTGCAAAGTTGATTGTTCATGCTGATACGCGAGAAGAAGCAATCAAGCGAATGGCTCGAGCTCTTGACGAGTTCATCATTGGTGGGATAAAAACTACGATTCCATTCCAGCAACGCATCATGCACAATAAAGACTTTATTGAGAACAAGATTGATACCGGTTTTATTGAGCGTTTGAAACTCTAACGAAAAAAGGCCAGGTTTTCCTGGCCTTTCTTTTTAGTTCCTTTGTCAATTATGCATCAGTGGCGGTTAATTAACTCTGGGTTCCAAACGGGCGCTATGAATATGGCACTCGATGAATCTTTGTTGCATGCTGTGTCCAACGGTACTTCAAAGCCTATACTGCGGCTCTATCGATGGAAACCAGCAACGGTCACCCTTGGCTATGCCCAGTCGGTACACAAGGATCTTGATTTAGACGTTTGCCGTCTTGAGGGT
>CBDUFN010000059.1:0-13728 GCA_965366475.1 uncultured bacterium
CCGCTCGGCATGATTCGCGATGGAAGAATAGATACCCATTGGGCAAAACGTTTTGCTCGCCAGGCGAAGGCGCGCATTCCCGGTGCCATGGAGCCCTTCGGCTATTATGACTCCAAGACGTCTATAGCGTTGGAGCGTCTTGACGGTGGCCGCTATCTTTTGAAGGCAGATATCACTCCAGGTGAACCGGTTGTTATTGATCAAAGAGATATCCGTATCTCCGGAGCTGGGAAAAACGAGCCGAGACTGACCCGTTTGATAAATGATTTTCCGTTGAAACAAGGTGACCCCCTTCATCACAAGCTCTACGAGGAGAGTAAGGGCGCTCTGCTCGAAACAGCCCTTTCAATGGGATACCTTAAAGCCCATTTTCCGGTTCATGAGATCCGGGTTTTACAAAGCAGAAAAATAGCGGATATCGAACTTGAACTGGAGACCGGGCCCAGATACCGTTTTGGAGATATACGTTTTCTTGGCGCAGACACTTTGCCGGAAAAGATCCTTCGACGATATTTGACTTTTAAAACAGGAGACTTCTATACAGACGGCGAGTTGTCAAAGACACAATCAAACCTGCTCGATTCTGATAAGTTTCGTAGCAGTCAGGTTAACGCACTCATTGAACAGAGCCAAAATCATGACGTTCCCGTAGAGATAAATCTTGTTCCCTTGCCCCGCTTTCAGATTAAGCCGGGGCTCGGTTACGGAACGGATACAGGTCCGCGTGCAAGTCTGCGCTTCAAAAACAAAAATACATTCAGCCTCGGTCACGAGTTTAAGTCTGACCTCATGTTTGCAGATCTCAGACAAACTGCCAGCAGTAGTTACCTGATGCCTCTGAGCAGCAAAGTGGATAGCATCTTGACCCTCTCACTGATCTACGATCGTGAGGACAATGACACCTATAAGACCAGCTCTTTGGCAACGGAATTCAGTTTGACGCATGGCTTCATCAAGTCGATCAGTACGACCTTGTTCCTTCGACTCTCAAGCGAAAAATATGAATTGGGAGAGGAGTCTTCACAAGACACGACTCTTGTTATGCCGGGGGCGCGTATCGGACAACGTTTTTGGAAATTTGATGAACCGGGTCGGGTCCGCCAGGGTTACGCGTGGCAGGCCGAGATCAGAGGGTCTGCCATGACTCTTGGCTCCGATGTGAGCGTTTTACAGGGAATTGTTGGCGGAAGTGTCGTCGTAAGGCTGTCTGAAAAAAACAAGATGATCTTGCGTGCTGAAAGCGGCACGACGGTGCAGAATTCTTTCGAAGATTTGCCCCCTTCAATGCGATTCTTTGCCGGTGGTGATCAAAGTATCCGGGGCTATGCTTATAAAACCTTGGGGCCAAAAGACGGCTTGGGAAACACCGTTGGCGGCAGGCATCTGATTGCCGGAAGCGTCGAGGGTGAGCGGGTTATCAATAAGAACTGGAGCGCGGCGCTGTTCTACGATACTGGCAATGCTTTTGATAATCTCAATGAGTACGAACTTGTCCACGGAGCTGGTATCGGTGTCAGGCGCTATACACCGATCGGGCCAATAAAGCTTGACGTCGCTCGTCAGCTGGGAGACGGAAATAATAATTATCGTCTTCACTTAAGCGTAGGATTCGGATGGTAACTCGTCCCTTGAAATATTCATTCCTGGGGCTGGCAGGGCTGGCTTTTGTCTCTCTGGTTCTCGCCGCGCTACTGGTTGGCACAGAGACGGGCTCGTCCTGGCTGCTGGCTCGATTGCTTGGTCAGGCTCCGGCAGGTGCCCGGTTCTCTACGACAGAAGGTCGTTTGGTCGATCATCTCGTGCTCCACAATCTAGAATTCTCCTGGGACAACAACAGCCTGACAATTGAAAAAGTTGATCTGGATTGGTCTCCGTGGAGGTTGCCGCTCAAACACGTGACAATCGAAAATTTGACCATTGAGGGTCTGGATCTCAATGTGAGCGAAAGCCAAGCCGCCGCTGATTCTCAACCACTTCTTTCCTGGCCGAAGCTGCCTAAGTGGTTGCTGTCCTGGCAGATCGATGTTGAGCATGTGAAGCTGGTCCAGGTGAATTACGTCTCTCCAGAGAAAAAGACATTCACGATCGATGAGACCGGAAGTTCGATCCGACTTGCTAAAGGAATTGTCACTCTTGAAGAGCTAAAGGCGAGTTCTCCGGATTACAGCGTAAAAAGTTCGTTTCTGCTGAATATTCTCGATCCGTCCATACGAGGAGACCTTTTGCTCTCCTCAATAAAGCCACCTGATTCTCTGGAGATCTCTTTCAACCTGTTGAAAGGTTCGTCGTCAAATTTGCTCAGTGGGCCACTCCAGGGGCGGGTTGCTCTTGCTGACAGGCGCGAGCACAGTTTTAGCGGTGAGCTTTCCCTCAACAAGAGCAATCTTGCTTTAACCGAAATAAACGTTGAGCAAGACGATGCTGATGGCCTTGTTGCGGGACATGTCGATTTGAGTTGGGAAGAAAAAACGGCAATCAACGCCTTTTTGAATGTTACGCAGTGGCCTGTCAGCTTGGGGCAAGAAAAGATTGTGCTCAGTGGAAAGCTAAGTGCTTCTGGGCCGATTGACAGGGTCGGTGGCAACTTTGAGGTGGCTACGGTTGGCCCAAAGTTGCTGAACAGCTCGTTATCAGGAAACTGGCAGGTAAACGATAATATTATCCGTTTAGACCTGGATAGCGGCACATGGTTGGGCAGTAATCTTGCCGGATCTGTTAAAACATCCTGGTCGCAGCCAAAGGAGATTCAAGCCAAGCTTCAGATTCGCGGACTGAATCCGACTCATTTTGCCCCAGATTGGAATGGCGTGATCAACCTGGACTCGGAATTGGTCGTATCACAGAGAAACGATGAACCACGCGTTGATTTTGATGCCAGCTTCATAGAGAGCAGACTGCGGGGGCTGCCGATCAATGGAGTCGCCAGAGGATCATGGCAAGGCACCTCGCTGGCGATTGCAAAGGCAGATTTTTCAGGGGATGGATTCAACGTTTCGGCTAAAGGGTCCCTGGAAGATCAGCTCTATTTGGATTTCGATGTCGCCACCTTGGGAGGTCTTGTGCCTCAGGCCAAGGGTCAGTTGAGAGGTCGAGGGTGGATTGGCTTCAGCGACGGAAGCTGGAGCGGGGATTTGTCAGCTTCAGGCAACAACCTTGAGTACGACAATGTGGGTGTAGACAGCTTTTCCCTGTCGATCGCACGTCAAGAAGCGACTCTGCCTGCAGATATCAAACTTGCGGCGCAGAAAATGAAGTATGGCGACGTCCTTTTGCAGAATGTAGATGCCTCCCTACAAGGCAGTACGGAGGCACACAACGCAACGCTGTCCTTCTCATACCCCGAAGGAGCGGCAAAAATATCTGTCTTAGGCAGAGCCATAGGTGATGACTGGCTTGGGACAATCAATACCTTCGATATTGAACACGATGAGTTTGGTGAATGGGCTCTGGAGTCTCCTGCTGCAGGTACTGTCAACGCATCAGGTTATCAACTTGACCCGTTGAATTTGGTGGGACCCAACGGCAGTCTGGAAGTGTCTGGTAGCTTGCAAAAAAACGGTACCCCGCAAGAACTACAGGTTCAACTGAAGAGGGTTCCTGTGTCAATGTTCTTCACCCTGACCGACCCTGTGGCTCTGACTGGTGCACTCGACCTGGCATTACAGTGCAGTAACCTGTCATGCAATCTCAACGCTTCAGGAGTTGAATCGGTATCTTTCAATAAACGTCACGTAAAGATAGATGGAATGAGGTTGGATGGTCATTGGGGCCAAGAGGGTTTGCAAGCAAAGCTGAAGGTCGAGATGTATGAAAGCGCACATCTGTCTGCTCTTCTGGCATCAAACTCGCCCCTTGGCAGCTTTGACCCTTTGCCTCTTCAGTGGGATCTCGACTGGAAAGGCTTGCCATTGTCTGGTTTTGGCCGCTTGCCGGATAACGTAAAGCTGAGCGGCACATGGCAAGGTCGTTCTCAGGGCTCAATCTTAAGTGAAGCGAATTTTCGTGGAGAAGTGCGAGCGGCTCTTCACGATACCCGTTTAACCTGGGATGACGAAGACTCAGGTCTGATTGAGTTCGCGGTTGATGAAGCGACGTTAAACAGTCATTGGCAAGACAACGAACTCTCTGGTGTCCTTAACCTGCTCATGGAGGAGCGAGGTCAGATCTCCTCCTCATGGCGTTTACCGTTGCCAGCCCGCTTGCCGATAGAACCACTCCAGACAGGTGAGGTGTCAGGCCATCTGGGCGGGTGGCTTTCTGAAAAAGGTCTTGTTGGTATCCTGTTCCCTGAGATCGTTCAGGATACAAATAGCGATATAAAGATAGAGACGATCCTCGATGGGACTTGGCAAGAACCGAACCTCAGGGGAGAGGCCTCATTGCTAAACGGTCATGCCTATGTGCCCGTTGCCGGCATCACACTCAATGCTCTTGAAGCAAAGGTTAAATTCGATGAAAACCAGATTGTCATTGAAAATTTGACCGGTGAGTCTGATCCAGGGCGGTTGACTACGACAGGTCGCATCGACCTGAAGGGTTGGCTTCCTTCGGGTCTTCACCTGAAAATGACAGGACAAAACTTTACCTTGATCAACTTGCCTGAGCTTCAACTCCGGGCCAACCCAAACCTGGTTTTCTCAGGCACACACGACGACCTGGAATTGTCAGGCGATATCGAAATTCCTTTCTTTCTTGCTTCCGGACGAAGCGAGCGCAGTCCGGTTCAGATCAGCCCCGACGTAGTGAATATTGATAAACTTTCACCGGTAGCCAAGAAAGAACCTTCTTTCAGGCTCAATACGAAGATAAGGTTAATTCTCGGAGAGCAGGTCCTTGTAAAAATGTTCGGCCTTGATGCTCGACTCGGCGGCCAACTGGAGTTGACCGGTATTGATAGGCAGCACTTCACGGGTGCCGGAACCATTGAAGTTAAAGAAGGTGCCTTTTCTACCTATGGCGTAAAATTGAAGATTGAAAAAGGTCGTGCAACCTTTGCCAATGGGCCTCTCGATAATCCTGCGGTCGACATTCTGGCCTTGAGGAACATCGGTGAGACTAAAGCTGGTGTAAAGATTCAAGGAACAGCAAAAGTTCCTCAGGTTAAACTTTATTCAGACCCAAATCTTCCTGATACTGACATTCTCTCCTTGATAGTGCTTGGCCGTCCACTCGATCAAGGTGGAGGTGAAACCGATCCACTCATGTTGGCTGCGGGCGCTCTTTTGTCGGCAGGCGATTCAGCGGTGTTACGCAATCAGTTGCAAAGACAGCTTGGACTCGACAGCATCAGCGCTGAGAGTGATGGTGGGCAGACTAATGATACTGTTTTACGTCTTGGCAAGTACCTGACGCCGGATCTATATCTGAGTTATGGATATGCTCTCTTCGGACAAAGGAGTGATTTAGGTTTGCGCTACCGGATTTACAAGGGCTGGGAGACTGAGTCAAAGTTTGGCTTGGAAAGTGGGGCAGATCTTTTCTATCGTTTCGAGTTTGACTAGTACGACATGACAACGGCTGACAGGACGATGAGATGTGGTCCTGTCGACCCCCTGCAGGTGAAGAAGATGTGTTGGCAAAGTCTGTTGAAAAACCTTGTCCCACGAATTACTCCCCTGAAATTCTATAAAAGAAGTGTTTAACACCTCCGGCAATAATCGTGAAGTTCTTCTGTTGGCCCTGGTGCTTAGAGCCCTTTACACTTATTGTCTCAGAAACAATGTTCAACTCAGCTTGAGAGAGCCCCTCGCCTCCATGGTGATCACGGAACGCTGATAGAACTCATCAGCTTAAATAGCCGCTTTTCGTGCAAATTCGAGCCAGCCCTCCCATTTCTCGCGGTTGTCGGCAATCCACTCTTTAACGTGCCGATTGATAGCTTTCTGAGATTTTTCTCCTTCCTGCATCCTTGCGTTTTGTGCGTTGATGTCACTGAGGGGTAGGGTGAAAACTTCGAAAAAAGCTTTCGCAGCAGGGTTTTTGGCGAGGAACTCCTTGTTGGCGACAATCTGAATATCGGCGACCACGAAACCGAGTTTGGCAGGGTTGCTGACAGCTCCTTTGACTCCTGCGACAGTCATGCGGTCAACCGCTTCAATTTCAACCGGTCGTGGCTTAATCTCCGGCACGTTGATCCACATCACGTCTTCGCCAGGTTTGAATTTAAAGATCGTCCAGTTTGGCGCCCAGGTAAAGAAGAATACAGGGTTGCCCGTTTTGTAGCTCGCCAGAGCGTCTGCCATGCTCGCTGTGTAACCGGCCTTGATAGGATTGATGTGATCTTTCATGTCGTAGACATCGAGGTGATAGGTAATCGTGGTTTCACAGCCCCATCCCGGCGGACAAGCCACAAGGTCCGCTTTACCGTCACCATTTCGGTCGAAAGCTTCCTTAACCTCCGGTCGTTTGAAATCATCAAGAGATTGAATGTTAAACTTTTCAACTTCACGCTTCGAGACCAGGTAGCCTTGCAACCCTCCGGCTTTAACGACATAGCCAATCACTTCACCTTTTTCAGCAAAGTCCTTAGGCATGTGTTCTTTATGCATGGGGAACCATCCATTTGCCCAATAATCAACATCACCGAAGGCAAGGGCCTGATAGAAAAGGGGGTTTTGTAACTCTTTCGGTTTTTCAACCTGATAACCGAGTTCCTTTAGCCCGGCACTGACCAGAGCTTCTTGAAAATAGCCTGTGTTCCATGTGGCTCTGGCCGGCCGAACTTCGATTCCTGCGCCTGGTTTGAGTTGGTCAGCAAAGGCCGGCCAGGTCAGTGACAGCATCAGCAGAACAAACAGAACTCTAGACATACTCTTCTCCTCAGAAAGGTCACAGATGGACATCGTCTAAGTAAACGAGAATACAAGAATATCGGGTAAGGTCAAATCGTATATAAAAAAACGGCCGAAGGAAAGGATCCTTCGGCCGTCAACGATCATGTCATTTTAAACAAACTTACTTGGCAGCGGCACGTGCTGCTGCAAGCCACCCATCCCACTTTTCCTGGTTTTTCGTGATCCACTCTGCGACGTGGCGCTTGATATCTTTCTGAGATTTTTCACCTTCTTGCATTTTGGTGTTTTGCTCATTGATATCAGCGAGAGGTAGAGTGAAGACCTTAAAGAACTCTTTCGCCGCAGGGTTTGCAGCCAGGAACTCTTTGTTAGCAACAATCTGAATGTCAGCAGCGACAAAGCCGAGTTTGATCGGGTCACTTACTGCACCGGTAACGCCGCTCATGGTCAGGCGGTCGACCTGAGGCATTTGAGCTTCAGTTGGTTTGATTTCGGGAACGTTCATCCAAAGCACATCTTCACCAGGCTTGAATTTAAAGATGGTCCAGTTTGGCGCCCAGGTGTAGAAAAAGACAGGCTTACCGGATTTGTAGCGAGCCAGAGCATCGGCCATACTTGCTGAATAAGCAGCTTTAATTGGATTGATGTCATCTTCCAGGCCGTAGGCCTTCATGTGAAAATCGATCGTTCCTTCGCAGCCCCAACCAGCAGGACAAGCGGTTAAGTCGGCTCTGCCATCGCCGTCAGCGTCAAAGGCCGCTTTGACTTCAGGGCGTTTGAAGTCAGCAATTGATTGAATGTTGTATTTCTCAACTTCTTTTTTGGAAACCAGGTAACCCTGTAGGCCCCCCGCTTTAACGACATAACCGACTTTTTCACCTTTCTCGTAAAAATTGTCAGGCAATTGACCGTCGTGAACCGGGAACCAACCGTTGGTCCAGTAGTCGAGATCACCCAGAGCCAGGGCTTGATAAAAAAGTGGGTTCGTAAGCTCTTTTGGTTTTTTCACGTTGTAGCCAAGCTCTTTCAGGGCCGCGCTAACCAGGGCCTCTTGAAAGTATCCTGTGTTCCAGGTTGCTCGGGCAGGTTGTACCTTGATGCCCTTGCCGGGCTTTTGTTGATCTGCAATCGCTGGAATCGCTAGCGAGAGCATCAGTAGAACGAGTAGAAGTCTTTTCATACTTTTCTCCTTTTTTCTTGTATGGGTGAATGAAAATTATTTTTGAGAAATTCCTTGAGTTATGCGATCCAGAACCATCGCCAAAAGGACAATTGATAGGCCACCGATGGTTGCCAGGCCTATTTCCAGGGTGTTCAAACCCTGAACGACCGGATTCCCTAAACCGCCAGCGCCAATTAGTGCCGCAATGACAACCATTGACAGAGCCATCATAATCGTCTGGTTCAGTCCTGCCATGACCGAAGGCATGGCGAGCGGGAATTGAACTTTGCGTAAAACCTGCCAAGGCGTAGCACCAAAAGCAAGCGCGGCTTCAACCAGTTCCGGATGAACTTGACGGATACCGAGGTTGGTCAGGCGAATGATTGGTGGTAGCGCGAAGACGATTGTTGCCAAAATACCGGATACAGTGCCGATGCTAAAGAGCATGACGACCGGGATCAGATAAACAAAGGCCGGTGTCGTTTGCATGGCATCAAGGAAGGGTCGAAGAAACATTTCAAATCGATCGCTGCGACCCGCCATGATGCCAAGAGGAATTCCGGCAATGGCACAGAATAATACCGAACAGATCACCATTGCCAAGGTGGTCATGGTGTCTTCCCACAGGCCCAGATAACCGACCAGAAGAAGGGAGAGTACGGTAAAAACGGTTACCCGTTTACCGGTATAACGCCAGGCGGCAAGAGCAAAGAGCAGGATGACCACGAAAGGCGGTAGTGTTGCAAAAAGCCATTCCAGGCCTTCCAGGCTGAGTTCAACGGGAACCTTAATGATCTGGAAAAAATCTCGATAGTTGAGTACCGTCCAATCAACTGCAGTTTGGACCCATTCATCGAGAGGTATCAGTTGTTCTTCAAAGTTGAAAATTCGCATCGGTATTTCGAAACTCCATATCGTTGGTTAAGCAGTCGCTTCAGCCGTTGCTTCAGTGGGTTCTTCCTGGTCGCTGCGGTGCAGGGTACGCAAAAAGAGGTTTTTTGAGACGACGCCGACGTATTCTTTTTCTTCATTGAGAACCGGAAGAGGCCAGGGGTGACTGGCGACTTCAGGCAGAATGTCTTGCATCGAATCACTGGTGTTGGCTGGGTTAACTTCTTTGATGCAGGCGTTAAAAATAGATTGAGGCTGTTCCGGGTTGTCAAGCAGTTCACGCAATGAATCGGTCGAAACAACACCTAAAAACCTGCGATTGCTGTCGATGAGATAACCGTAGTCGCGATCGTTTTTAATCAGTCTCTGTAAGGCCACGCTAGGACTTTTACCGTCAGTAACAATGATTGTGACCTGGCTGTCGGTGGCAATGTCGCCCGCTGTAAGAATGTTGGTTGGGTCGACTCCACGGAAGAAGGCTTTAACGTAATCATCGGCAGGGTTTTGCAGGATTTCTTCCGGAGTCCCAACTTGTACAACACTACCGCCTTCCATGATGGCGATCCGGTCACCGATACGCATGGCTTCATCAAGATCGTGGGAAATAAACACGATGGTTCGCTTTGCTTTGGCTTGCAGTTTGAGTAGTTCATCTTGCATTTCAGTGCGGATCAGAGGGTCAAGGGCGGAGAAGGCCTCATCCATTAAAAGGATGTCAGGGTCAACTGCCAGTCCGCGGGCCAACCCGACTCTCTGCTGCATGCCTCCAGAGAGCTCATCCGGCATGCTTCCTGCCCAAGCGTCCAGACCAACCTGCTCGAGGGCCTGTAATGCTCGTGCATCACTGGTTTGTTTATCAATACCGTCCATCACCAGACCGAAAGCAGCATTCTGCAAGACTGTCATGTGTGGCATCAGTGCAAAGGACTGGAAAACCATACTCATTTTTTTGCGGCGCATCTTAACCAACTCGTCATTGTTCATGGTGACAATGTTCTCACCATCGATAAACACGTCTCCAGCTGTCGGTTCGATCAAACGGTTGAGCATTCGCACCATGGTTGATTTACCGGAACCGGAAAGACCCATAATGACGAAAATTTCGCCTTTATAAATTTCGAAGCTGGCATTCTGCACACCGATAGTTGTTTCGGTTTTTTCGAAAATGGCATCTTTGTCGAACCCCTCATCGAGCAACTTCATGGCCTTCTTTGGCTGGGGTCCAAAGATTTTGAACAAGTTTTTGACTTCAAGCTTCACTTCTTTTTGCATTACTTCTCCAATTTCGTTATGCCTTAAACAATATAAATAGACTGCCAGAAGTCAATAAGACTTCAGGACAAGAACAAATAATAGAGGGACACGGCAAAAGATCGGTGCTCGAGAATGAATAGATTGCGGAGCCGCAACTTGCAGCATCCCAAAAGATTGTTTTTTTATAGGGCAGAGCACCCGCGACTGAGTTCAGCTGGGACAGCATTAAACTAGCGCTGCTCTGGTGGATTAAGTAAGTCTTCGAATAATCACCCGGGGTGAATTTCTCAGCGACTTTCTTACGGGATAAGGTCGGAACACCTAGATAGGGCGCCACCTCATTTTTGCAGAACGATCATCCTACACCTTAATGACACTGCGGTCAAATCGAAGAGTTATTCTCTTTCGGAGATGTCCCTTGTTGCTGCTCTTATGTTAAGAGTGTTGCAAGTGACGTTTTATTCCTCTCGGTTCTAAGGATGGAGATCAATATGAAGATTCTGGCGATCAATGGAAGTCGACGAAAAAATGGGAACACAAGTTCTTTAATTCAATCGATTTTAGGGCCTGCAAATAAAGATGGCGTGCAAACAGAGGCCCTTTTTCTTGGGGACTATGATATCGGTGCCTGCACCGGATGTGAAGCGTGCGCCAGTTCTTGGGAATGCGTAATTACAGATGATTTTGCTTCGTTGGTAAAAAAGGTAGATGAGGCAGACGGGATTGTTCTTGGTTCTCCAACCTACTGGTATTCTGTTACCTCCGATATGAAACGCTTTATTGATCGTTGTTACAGCCTCATTCAGTTTCCAGTAAACCGTAAGGCTTGGATCGGAAAATATCAGGGCGATGGAAAAGTCTGTGTGACTGTGGCAGTTTGCGAACAAACTGAAGACTCCGCGATGGGAAACACTTTGTCCTTATTGACTGATTTTGCCAGGGATACAGGGCTGGATGTTGTGGCTTCCGTAAAAGGCATGGGTGCCTTTGAGGCCGGTAGCATTAAGGCTGATAGCAACCTTATGCAACGAGCGGAAACAGTCGGGCAAAATTTACTTGAGCGTTTGAAGCGATAGTACGCAATCGTTAACGGTCATTAAATTGACATTTATAAAACAAGAAAGCCCTCAATCTCAGGATTGGGGGCTTTCTTCTGCGCCCTTTTCCCCTTCCACAACTGCTGAGAGAGGATTTTGCTTCTTATTGATAGAGATATTTTAGGCAGTGCTTTAGATAACAAAAACGGTGGACACCACTGTTTAACCTCTGGTGGCCTTTACTGTTGAGCATGAGTTTAGCTTTTGTGTTACAGTAAATATACCTCAATAGGACAAGAGGTCTCAAAGGAAAAGGAGGAAGATTTTATGCTAGTCTCTGATCCGCCTGACCACTTAAGGGAAACCACATCCAATTAAAAGTAGATAAAGCACGGATCATAGCTGTTCGGTGATCCGATCCAGATTCCCACGACGGGACTCGCAAAGATAACAAATGATCGCAAAGCACCCCGAAAAGCTTCGGGGTGCTTTGATTTTATGGAGATTTTAAATCTCAACATTTCTTGTGAATCAGAGTTCCTTATAACTGTTTCGTTTCAGTTGCTTTCACACTTCCGCAACGATGTAAGAGAGTAAATACACCTCTTTTTGTCCTGAAAATTCCGAGTCTCACATAGCCTGCAGAAAAGAAAACCTTTGCCACAAAACTTGCCTTTTCTCGAGCCGCTGGCTACTGAGGTTTCCCCTGATCCTTAAAGAAATTCTTTGGTGAAGTCCCGGCGCTGGGGTTCGCTCCCCAACATCACCAGTTCACAATCCGATTCAAGGACCATCGAGGCCGTCGCCGCGACAACGTCACCGTCGGGAAGACGTAGGGCCAGCACATTGAGACCGGTCCGCGCACGAATCTGACTGTTTGCGAGAACCTTTCCAGACAGGCACTCTGGTACGGGAATATAAAAGAGATCAAACCCCTCACCCAGGATCACTGACTCACGGCTCTGCAGCAGCGACATAATTCCTTCGGTTCCCAAGGAAGAATAGCTTAGCACAAAGTCAGCACCAGCCCGGTGGATCGCTTCAATGTTACGTTCATGAGTAATGCGGCTAATCACTCGGAGTTCCGGATTCAGACGACGACAGTACACCGCCAGGTAGATGTTCATAGCGTCATCATTCGTTGTGAGCAACACGCTGGGGGCATTTGCCAAACCTGCACTCATGAGCAGCTCCAGGTCCGCCGCATCGCCGATGAACAATTGATCGGCAACCCCTTCCAGAGAGTTCCTCAGGCCTTCATCGCGTTCGATCATGTGAACGGTCACGCCACGTTTCCGGAGGGCCTGGGTTGTGACGCAGCCTACCTTGCCACCTCCGATAACGAGGACCGGGTTGAAGTTGGTGTTGTGAATCACCAGATAAGTATCGAGATTGTTGATCTGCTCTTTAGTCCCCATTACTACAGGAAAACTCCCGTCGGCAAGGATCGTGTCGGGCGTGACCGGGACCAGGCGTCCTCGCTCCCACACTGCCACCACGTTCATTCCTAAGGTATCCCTCAGCTGCATTTCCTGCAGGGAGCGACCGACCAGCGGCGTATTATGTACTGGAAACTCAGCAATCAGAAGATTTCCCAACCGGCCGACCACGTGGCAGTGAAGGTGGCCGGCGTTGACACGGTTGGCGAGGTGCTCACCCAGTTGGAGTTTGAGCGGTATAACGTGATTGCTGCCACTCAACTCAAGCAAGTCGATGGATTGCTCGTGTTCTGCCAATGAAGCGATGGGCACTTGCGAAGAGAGGTCCCGGATCGTCAGGGTGATGTTGGTGTTGATCGTATCGGCGCAGTTGGCGATCACCAAACGGGCTTTAGCCACTTCCAAAGATTCGTAGGTGCCCCGATCCTCCACTCCTCCGGTCACCACAGGCACGCCGTCGATGTGGAGTTGCACGGCTTTGACTGGATCCGGTTCGATCACAAAGTGAGGGATGCCGTGAAGTTTCAGACGTGCCAGTAACGCCGTAGCCAGACTGTCGAGACCACAGAGAATGACATGACCTTGGGTGCCGGGGGGAACTGCTCTGGGTGCATGAAATTTCATTCGGGACTCCATCCACGGGGCGTAGAAAAACCGGATGAATACGAACGGCAAAACGATCAGAAGCAGTAAAACGCCGGCAAGGAGAACCACGATACTGAATAGTCGCCCCAGATCACTGTGGAAGGTGATGTCGCCAAATCCAAGGGTGGTCATAACCGTGAGCGCCCAGTAGACGCCCGTAACCCAGGAGTGCTCCTGCCCCTCAACGTGGTACATGATCAAGCGGAAACCTGTGGCAAAGAGTGCCACGGTCACCACTAGCAGAATCGAATAGCTTGCCAGGGCACGGACATTTTGGCGATTGCGTGCCGGGGCAAGTAGAGACAACATCATGCTTGTGAAAAATTTCATCAGTATCCTTGCAAATACGAGTTTTGTTTGAGAAACAGTCTTAATACCTGTCGATCATAAATTACACGTAGAAAACTATATCTTCGTTGTTCTTAATTCAATCGCTTGCAGCTCTCAAAAAAGGCCTACTGTCACCTGAAGATACCATAAAACTCTTCTCTGTGAAGAACTTGATG
>CBDUFN010000060.1:0-13630 GCA_965366475.1 uncultured bacterium
AAGGGACGGTCAAACTACCTTTGCAAACGCCGTCTGGAAAGTGCGGCTGCGGAACCCGGTCTTTTTGACGCGGAACATATTGGAGAGTTAAAGGCTTTAAGCGAATGGGCCGAACAAACCGAAGATGGTTCTCGAGAGGATTTATCCTTCATTCCTCAAGGTACGCTCTGGGAGGAGGTCTGCTGCGAAGCCGACCAATGCAGCCGCAGTCAGTGCGCACACTTTGGCAGCTGCTTCTTTCACCAGGCGCGTAGACGGGCTTCCCGAGCCGACATTCTGGTTGTAAATCACGCGTTGCTCCTCGCAGATCTCTCCTTGCGACAACAGACGGACAATTACTCGGCGCTTGCTGTATTACCACCCTTTTCCAGACTGGTTATTGACGAAGCCCACCATCTTGAGGAAGTCGCGACACGTTATTTCAGCACCCAGGTGACCCGCTTTGCTTTTGCCAGAGCCCTCAACCGACTACGCCACCCACGTAAGCCTCAAAGAGGCTTATTCCCACGACTTCTCTTACAACTGGGTCGCTCTCTTTCCGATGATCATGACGCCCTCTACCGGGATCTTCACGAGCGCATCGAATCACTGGTTGGTCAGCGCCAAGAGCTCTTTGACAGGGCGATTGCCGAACTCGAGCAAACCGGCCTTGATTTAGCCAAAGCGCTAGGCTCAGAAATCCGTTCGGGAGAAGAGATTCGCCAAAGGCTCATACCTGCTTTCGTCGAAAAGCCTGCCTGGGAAAAAGCAGAAGGCCTCTTGCGAGGACTGGCTCAAGCAACGGCCAAGTTTGGCGATGAGCTTCGAGAGCTTTTAAAAGCACTTCGAAAACTACCTGACGACGCAGCCGATGATGCACGCTCACTCTGCACCGATCTGGCCGGAATCAGTCTACGGTTGCAGGCACTTGCGGACAACATGCAGGGCTTTGTTGCCAGAGACCCAAAAACGTGCACATGGTTTGAGATTACCAAGGGCCGCGTGGGTCGAGGCGATGGCATTATTACCAGACTTTGCACAGCACCCCTGGTCGTGGCACCCCTCTTGCGACAAACACTGATGGAGCGCATGCAGACGGTCGTAATGACCAGTGCCACACTCACTGTTGCAGGTCGTTTCGATTATTTACGCCACAGAATTGGCGTTGACGAGCTGGAGCCAGGACGCCTTTCAGAGCTCCTTTTAGAGTCACCCTTCGACTTCGAAAAACAGGCTCTGCTGGCGATACCAACAGACATTCCTGAACCTGGCCGCCCAGGTTATGCCGAAGCCGTTCGCGATCTGACTGAAAAGGCATTATTAGCAGCCGACGGTCGTAGCTTTGTGCTTTTTACTGCATACAGTCTTTTGCGTCGCATTCACGGAGAGCTGGCACCAATCCTGTCTGCCCGGGGCTACCAAGTTCTAAGACAAGGGGAAACCACCCGACACAACTTGTTGCAAAAATTCAGTCAGGACCCAACCAGTATCCTCTTCGCCACAGACTCTTTCTGGGAGGGGGTCGACGTACCGGGACGATCACTGGAACAAGTCATTATCGCCAGACTTCCTTTCAAGGTTCCAACGGAGCCTGTTCTTGAAGCTCGTGCCGAAGCGATTACCAAAGCGGGAGGAGATCCGTTTATGGAATACACGGTTCCTCAAGCTGTAATTCGCTTCCGTCAGGGTTTTGGCCGCTTGATCAGACAACGAACGGATAGAGGGGTTGTTCTGATTCTCGACAGTCGCGTTGTACGGAGAGGATACGGACGGCTTTTCCTGCATTCATTGCCTAACGTGCCGGTAGCGACCCGACCTCATGCCGAGCTGATGGGCATCATCAAAGACTTCTTCAGGGACACGAATGAAACCGAAAAAGACTGAGAAGCATCAGGCCCTTACGCAACAATTGTTTGACAAAAAAAATCAGTCATGCTAACAGACACTCACTCTTTTTTTAGTGCAATGGAGAATCTCATGTTCAAAATGTCAAACACCACCGCAGCAATAAAGACAGCGCGAGCGAACAACGCGGCTGCAGCGGCGGCCGCTTGCCACGAACGTGTCCATTGCCTTGTAAACTGATTCAGACTTTACTGATCAAGGCCATGGGCATCTGCCCATGGCCTTTTTAATTTTGACGGGAAGGAAGAGATATCATGCGTAACAATATCGTTCACATCGGAGCAGGAGAACTGACCTACGAGATTCGGGCTATTGTTGAGATTGCCGACAAGCTCAGATCTCTCGGCATCAAAACCAACATGGAAAACATTGGCGACCCGATCGCCAAAGGCGAAATCATCCCAAAATGGATGAAGCAGATCGTCGCCGACCTTGCCATGAAAGATTGCAGCTACGGTTACTGTGCGACCAAGGGAGTTCTTGAAACGCGTGAGTTTCTTGCCGAAGTGACCAATCGACGAGGCAAAGCGCAGCTCTCTGCTGACGACATCATCTTCTTTAATGGCCTGGGTGATGCGATCCAAAAAGTTTACGGACTGCTGCGGCGCGAATCTCGTGTTATTGGACCCTCACCGACCTACTCCACCCACTCCTCCGGTGAAGCCGCCCACGCTGGCCAGAAACCGATCTGTTACCGCCTCGACCCGGCAAATAACTGGTTCCCTGACCTCGATGATCTGCGCCTGTCAATCAAGTACAATCCGACCATCTCAGGTATCCTGATTATCAATCCGGACAATCCTACTGGTGCGGTCTGGCCGGAGCGAATCCTTAAAGAGATGGTGGCGATTGCCAAGGAGTACGATCTCTTTATCATCGCCGACGAAATTTACCAGAATATCGTCTATAACGGCCAGTCAACCAAACCAATTTCTGATTTGATTGGCGATGTACCGGCCATCTCGATGAAGGGTATCAGCAAAGAATTGCCTTGGCCTGGATCACGTTGCGGATGGATCGAAGTCTATAACGCCGACAAAGACCCGATGTTCCAACGTTACATTCAAAGTATCGTCGACTCAAAAATGGTCGAGGTTTGCTCTACAACCTTGCCACAAAAAGCAATTCCGCCCATTCTCAGTCACCCGGAGTATCCCGCTTGGCTGGAAGTGAGAAAAAACCGTTACGAAAAATTCTCCAACATCGCTTACGACATTCTAAAAGAGGTTCCGGAGATCAAAGTTAACAGAACCAATGGCGCTTTCTACATGAGCGTTGCCTTTCAGGAAGGGCAGTTGAACGATAAGCAAACTCTACCAATCGAGCTTCCTGAAGTTCGCGAATTGGTCGAGAACCTGGTCAATCAACCAGGCGTTTCACCCGACAAAAGGTTTGTTTATTACCTGTTGGCCTCAACCGGGATCTGCGTGGTACCGCTCTCCTCGTTCTTTACCCCTGAGCAAGGGTTCCGTATCACACTACTGGAACGCGACGAAGAAACCTTCACCCGCATTTTCGAAAACATTGCGGACAACATTAAAAAGTATATTAAATCTTATAGCGCGTAGCTTCTCCAAATGGAAAAGGCCGACATTAAATGTCGGCCTTTTTGTTATACTACTGTATAAGGAACGCTGTTTAGGCTCCATTTCTACGGTAGCGTTATCTCTATCCACACAAAGCTCTCAGGATCTGAATGCTGATTCCAAACAAACTCAAAGGTGACAGCCTGATTTCCTCCCAGGAACAACTCATCGGTTTTCTTTCTGCAGGAGCTCGTCCTGAAAAAGACTGGGGAATTGGTGCTGAGATGGAAAAGTTGGTTATTGATAGGCATACAGGGGAAGCCGCCGAGTTCTCACGGGTTGAAGCCTTGCTGTCAGCTTTGGCCAAAACCGGAGACTGGCAAGAGGTTCGTGAGGCATCAAGGCTGATTGGCCTGCAAGGACAGCACTCATCGATCACCCTTGAGCCTGGCGGTCAGTTGGAACTCTCAGGCCAACTCTGTGCTGACCTCTTTTGTAATTGCAATGATTTCTCCCGTCATATTGTTAATGCTGTTGCTGCCTGCAACGAATTGGATCTGATCCTGATCGGTTCTGGAACACAGCCGTTCAGTCGCCTGGAAGAGATTGAATGGGCGCCCAAATCTCGTTACGACATTATGGGACCCTACATGCTGAAAACCGGTGACATGGGTCAGCGCATGATGAAGCAGAGCGCCGGACTTCAGGTCAACCTCGATTTCAGCGACGAAGCCGACTGCATGAGAAAACTGCGCCTCGCGCAAGCGCTATCACCACTGATCTATGGACTCTTCGCCAACTCTCCAATCATGGATGGCGCCCCGACAGGCTTCCTGACAACACGGGGTGAAATCTGGTCTCGCACCGACCCTGACCGCACTGGTCTGCTCCCCTTCCTCGATAAGGCCGATGCAGGCTTTGCAGACTATGTAGACTATGCCCTCGACGTACCGATGTACTTTATTCTGCGTAATGGGGAATACTTAGACTTAACCAAACGCCCTTTCCGCTTTCGTGAATATCTTGACTCCGGTTTTCTCGGTCATCAGGCGACGATGGCAGACTGGGACCTACATTTATCCACGCTCTTTACCGAAGTTCGCCTCCGGCCACAAGTTGAAGTCCGCTGTGCCGATAGCCTGCCCCCCCATCTGGTCTTAACCGTTGCCGCCCTGCTCAAAGGCTTGATGTATGATGACATCTCCTTTCAGGCTGCATGGGAACATTGTCAGCTTGATTCCTGCGACGAAATCGAGCAGGCCTCTCGAAACGCTTGGCGTCTCGGGCTAAAAGCACCCTGGAAAGATGGAACATTACAAGATTTGGCTCGAACCTGCCTCATCTTGGCCAGGGAAGGTCTTGACCGCCAACAAGCCAGAAAAGATCAGGCCCGCAGTGAAAGCTATTTCCTTGATGGTCTCGATAGCCTGATTGAGGGCGGTGTAACTCTCGCGGAGCAACTTTTACAACAGTGGAAGGGCAGTCGGCAGGAAAAACTCACCGCGTTGATTCAACACTGCGGATTTTTTGATGTCGCCTCCAATCGTCCAGAAGGAAGCTGCGCCAACGAACAGTTTAAACGTGAAGACTAACTGGTACTTTTCGCATAAACCAGTGATTCCAGGAGTATACCTCTTCACCTCTCAACAGAAGACACAGGTCAATTCGGACAAACCGAATCGACTCGTGTCTTTTTCTTAATAACCAGGCAAATTCACACGATTCTGACCGTATTTCCGCTTGTCTTGCCAACGACGGGTCAGTATAGTGACGTCTTCACCAAAACCGTTTTCCCGAGGAGCTTTACCATGGCACAGACTCTTGATATGCAACAGGCCCAGAGGGCCATCGACACGATCCGCCTGCTTTCAGCCGACATGGTTGAACAGGCTCAGTCAGGGCATCCCGGCACCCCTATGGAAGCCGCCCCTATTGCCTACCTGCTGTACAACAAGTACATGCGTTACAACCCCAAGAATCCGAATTGGGCAGGGCGTGATCGTTTCATCCTCTCCTGTGGCCATGCCTCGGCGCTCCTCTACAGCATGCTTCACCTCTCAGGCTACGACCTCTCCTTGGAGGATCTGAAAAACTTCCGCCAGATCGACAGCCCGACAGCCGGCCATCCGGAATTTGGTCATGCACCAGGTATCGAAACAACAACTGGCCCCCTCGGCCAAGGCATCTCCGTTGGCGTCGGCATGGCGATGGGTGCGCGGTTTTTGCAACAACGCGTCAGCAATGACCTCTTCGAAAGCACAATCTACGGTCTCTGCTCAGATGGCGACCTTATGGAGGGCGTAGCTTCCGAAGCCTCTTCACTAGCTGGCCATCTCCGCCTGGGCAATCTGGTTTATCTCTACCTCGACAACAAAATCACCATCGAGGGTGACACCGACCTAGCCTTCACCGAAGAGGTCGCAACTCGCTACCTCAGCTATGGTTGGCACGTGCAACACGTTGAAGGTGAAAACGTTCAGGATATTGATCGCGCTATTGCCAAGGCGAAACAATCTCCCCGGCCATCTTTGATCATTGCGCGCTCTCATATCGGCTTCGGAGCTCCGAACAAACAAGACACCCATGATGCTCACGGTGCACCACTCGGAGCTGAAGAGTTAAAGCTGACCAAACAGTTCTTCAATCGCGACCCTGAAGAAACCTTTGTCGTCCCGGCAGATGTCTCTGCCCATATGGGAGAGGCCATCACGCGCGGTGCGGAACAAGAAGCCGCATGGCAAAAGGCTTTTGATAATGAACTTAAAAATAACAAAGAACTAGCAGCATGGCAGAAAGCTGCAGCAGGCGAGCTTCCTGCCGGCTGGGACGATCTCCCCAAGTTTGCCGCTGGAGAAAAATTAGCAACACGTCAGGCAAGCGGCAAGACGCTGAATGCACTGGCCGGAAAGCTACCCTTCCTCCTCGGTGGGTCTGCTGACCTTGGCCCTTCCAACAACACAACCTTGAAGGACGAGGAATCCTATACACCAACCACCGTAGGCCGCAACATTCACTTCGGCGTGCGTGAGCACGGTATGGGAGCCATTCTTAACGGCCTTTCTCACACACCTGGTTTGATTCCATTCGGTGGCACATTCATGATCTTTGCCGACTACATGTGCCCACCAATGCGTATGGCCGCCATGATGGGGCTGCAAGCCGTTTATGTTTTGACTCATGATTCCATCGGTCTCGGTGAAGACGGACCGACTCATCAACCCATTGAGCAACTGCCAAACCTGAGAGCTGTCCCCAACATGACTGTGATCCGACCTGGCGACGCCAACGAAACTCTTGAAGCGTGGAAGGCAGCGATTGCCAACCAACAAGGACCAACCGCTTTGATCCTGACGCGTCAGGGGCTGCCTACTCTTGACCGTTCGCAGTTTGGCGCGGCAGAAGGAGTGCATCAGGGTGGCTACGTACTCTCCAAAGAACAAGGTGAGCTACAAACGATCATCATTGCAAGTGGCTCAGAAGTTCCACTCGCTCTTGAAGCGCAGAAACAGTTGCAAGCCGAAGGTGTTGGCACACGCGTAGTGTCCTTACCTTCCTGGGAACTTTTTGAGAAACAAACCCAAGGCTACCGTGATCAGGTTTTACCACCAGCATGTTTGAAACGGGTTGCTGTTGAAGCGGCCTCGACCTTCGGTTGGGAGCGTTACGTTGGTTTCAATGGTAAAATCGTCGGTATGCGCAGTTACGGTGCAAGTGGTCCAGCTGGACAGCTGATGGAGAAGTTTGGCTTTACTGTTGAGAATGTTGTTGCGAAAGTGAAAGAGCTCCTTTAATCGATGCTTTGAGATCTTCACAACCTGCAACCGCCACGGACCAGAGTTCTTTACAGTAGAGAAGCATAACAATCTGGATACTATTTATTAACAACAAGAACGGGGCCCATAACTAGGGCCCCGTTCTCGTTAAAGTAGAGTTGTTGTGTATTAACAATGCTTAGTTCTTTCAAGAAAGAAACAGCTTCGCGCAAGAAGTGCACTCCGCAGGAGACAGCACTTTTGCAACCTTTTGCTGCCGGGCAAAAGGTTGTCGTCTGGCGGGACGAGACCCCCCGGTTCACAAGCATTTAAAAATCCAGAAACCCAACCTAAGAACCAACCAACTCCTTCAGCTCCTCAATCAACTCACCAACCAATCCATACCCCTGCGCCCAAAATTCAGGATCAGCAAGATCAATTCCCAAAGGCTTAACCAGATCTTCCGGTCTCACAGACCCTCCGGCACTCAACATTGTCAGATAAGAAGGGATAAACGCAGAACCTTCAGCGCGGTATTTCTGGTAAAGCGCCAGTACCAGTAATTCCCCGAAGACATAGGAGTAACAGTAGAAACGAGCATGAATAAAGTGACTGATGTAACTCCAACCCCACCGATAAGAAGGAATCATCTCAACATTTGCACCGAGTAACTTGGCATTCTCAGCCAACCAGAGTTCACAAATATCATCAGAAGAGAGGAGCTCCTGACCCCGCTTTTGGTGCGCCGCCAGTTCGAAGCGAGTTAACACGGTCTGACGAAAAGTTGTCGCAATAATCTCTTCTATTTTCGTACATAAAAGAGAGATCCTGGTTTGACGATCTGGCTCATTATCCAACAAAGCCCGAGTCAAAAGCATCTCCCCAAAAACACTTGCCGTTTCTGCCAAAGGTAACGGAGCATGATAATGATAAAAGTTCTGTTCACCAGAGAGAACATAATGAACCGCATGTCCCAGTTCATGTGCCAAGGTTGAGACGTCACGTAGTGTTCCAGTGAAATTAAGCAAAACATAAGGATCGGCACCGGGATAAAGCCCCATACAAAAAGCACCGCCAGATTTGCCGGGTCGTGGCGCAACATCAACTTTCCCAGTCGCAACTAATCGTTCAACAACATCTGACATCTCAGGGGAAAAGCCCCGAAAAGCACTCAACACTAAATCTAAGGATTCCGAAAATGAATATCTTTTGCCCTCCTGAGTCACCGGAGCATAAAGGTCTGTGTTCTTAAGTTTATCAAGTCCGAGCAGTGTCCGTTTCAGCTCAAAGTATTCCTGCGCCAACGGATAGTGCGCTTCGGTAACGGAAAGCATTTGCTCAACCATTTCGGGAGCGGTTTCACTACTCAAATGTGTCGGGGTCATCAGGTCCGGATAATTTCTTAACTCAGCTTCCTTGCCATGATCCAGCAAAAGGTTATTGAAACAGCTGGTTAATACCAGTGCATTTTCTTCATGTTTATCAAGAAATGTTGTAAAAGCCGTTTCGCGAACAGTGCGATCGGAATGGTAAATCAAGGAGAGCAATTCCTCTCCAGTGGCGTCACGCTCTGCCTCTTCCTCAGGGAATTTGTAGCGATAAGTAAACCCTGCTGTCAGTTCATCAAAAAGCTGAACGAACGCGTCTTTACCAGAGAGGTCTTTTCTTTTCAGTGCCTGCTCAACAGATTCGCTTTGTGTGTAGGGAGCGTGAGCACGCACCGTGGTCAGATAGTGCGCATAGGGAGCAACCAGCTGATGCTCAACGAGAGCGCTATAGACCTTTTCGTCTAGAGTCAGGATCTCTAGCTCAAAGAATAGGGTTAATTCATGAACAGACTGCCAGGCTTCTCGAACCTGCGCCACAAGAGCGGTGTGTTCGGGTTTGTTACTTTCCCCGTAAAAAAGCAGTTGTGCAAAGAGATAAGGCTTGAGAACTTTAAGTTGCAGCGATTCATACCTGTTGAGCGATTCGACAAATATTTCAGGATCAAGTTCAGGGAGATTGATGCGGCCGTGGTAAGAAGCTCGAAACTCTTCGGCTTCACGAAGAGCGAGACTCAAATCTTCTTCGAGGGCATGGTCATCAGTAGCAAGATAAAGGGGTGTTAAATCCCAACGAATTTTCTGTGGCGTGATGTTAGTCATCTGTTCTCCTTAAAATTATTCTAAAGACACCGTATTTTAACGCATCGCAAACATAGGTAAACCCTTTCCTTACTTATTCGTCTAAAAGTTTGAAGACAAAGAGCAGGAGAAGCTGGTGTTACTAACAATGACAGCAACCGTTGACACATTCACATGGAGTGGATACCCTCGATGTATGGTCAACTCAGAAGAGCAGGCACTCATTGAGAGGATCCGAAGCGGTGACACAACAGGCTTTGATGACCTCGTTAAAGAGCACACGGGCAAGATCGTCGGCCTTGCATGGCGATTGGTTGGTCACCGTGAAGATGCTGAAGACCTCGCACAGGAAGCATTTTTAAGACTTTATCGGTCTTTACCTGATTTTCGCGGCGACAGCCGCATCAGTACGTGGCTATATAGAACAACAACGCGTTTGGCGATTGATTACCTTCGCCGGGAACGCATAAAGAGAAAAGTTTTCTTCTTCAGGCAAGACAACAATGCTCCCGACCCGGTGGATCTGGCAAGTGACTCCAGACGGAACCCTGGCCGCGAGTTTCAATCACAGGAAGCGATGACATCTCTTCAACAAAGTTTAAAAAAGCTTTCCTCGCGTCAGCAAGTTATATTCACTCTTCGTCATTACGAAGGTCTGGCATTGAAAGAAATTGCCGAGCATCTCGGTCTAGAAACAGGAACCGTCAAAGCGCATTTACATCGGGCCGTTAAGCAGCTACGCGTAGATCTTGCGGAATATCGCGAGGAGTCCCCATGAAAAGTACGAATTGTTTAAGTGAACAAGATCTTCTTCTGCATTACTACGAAGAGCTAACACTCAACGGGGAAGAACATCTTCATCTACTCGAATGTCGCGATTGCAGCAAGCGTTTTGCGTCTCTCAACAAAGATTTGGCTTCCCTTCCAGAAATCACTAGCACCGTCGATCCCCTTGCAGGTCAGCGTATGGCAGCGCGCGTCAACGAACAACTCAGCCATCCGAATAAAAAGTGGCTTGCGACTGCTGGAGCCTCTGCTGTTGCTCTCTTTGCGCTGGTCCTTACTGTATCGGTTTGGACTCCACAGGAGGGGCCTGAACAATTGATTCAGCACAGGCCTACAGAAGTAACCTCAATAGGACTGGATGAAGAGATGCCTGACATCGATTTTCTGGAAGATCTGGAACTACTTAAAGAGCTTGAATTACTAAGCCTGATTGAAGGAGTTTGACATGCTCATCAGAAGGTTTGCTCTCACAATTTGTGGGTTGCTGAGTCTACTCGTAATTCTTACAACACCTGCGTTCTCGAGCAATGAAGGGAAGAGTGCAATATCAGAAGAAGGCGACCTTCAGCACTGGTGGCAACAGCTACCCCAAAGCGAACAGCAAATGCTTCGTGACCGTCATGAAATCTTTCAAAGCCTGCCAAAAGAAAAACAAGATCGCTTGCGAAAACGTTGGTTAAATTACCGTGATCTTTCTCCGGAAGAACGCAAGCAGGCCCGGAAAAAATTCAAACGCTGGCAAAAGATGGACCCTGAAGATCGCGAACGACTCCGCGGAACCTACAAGAGATTCAAAGATCTTCCTGAAGAAAATCGTAAACAGTTAAAAGAAGAGCTTTATCTTTTACGCGATTTACCCCGTGACGAGAAAAAACAAAGACGGGAAGAACTCTATCAGCAATATTTCCCAAACGAATAGACATAAAAAAGGGCCGGAAGAATCCGGCCCTTTTTGCTTTAGTTCTATTTCTGATTTTGTTTACTGCAGATCATAAACAACTAATCCAGACATTGCTTTGGAGGCGAAGCCTTCACGACTATAACCAACAGCCATAATCAATTCATCATCACCATCGTTATCAGCATCAGCAATACGATAGTCGGCCAGATAGCCACCTTGCGGAATTGTTCGCCAGGATTCTTGAAGCATGCTGCCATTCCAGACATAGGCGCGCAAATGGCTCGTATCGAAAGAACGTGACCGAGCCAACAGGCGAGAACCTTCATTAACAGGAACCAGCAGCTCTCCGTTGGGCCCTGATGAAATTCTGGCGCGTAGATACTGAGTCCGCTTCCCTTCAACCGACTTGGCATTCACATTAATATAACGTTCAATCTTCGACAGACTTCCACCAAGTGTTTCGCCACTTTTCCAGAGTTGAATTCCCTCCGGCATGGCAACAACTAACCCGCCACCTTCAGTCAAACCTGCAACACGACGAACAGAGTCTTGTCCAGTGAACTGATGATAATCGTACAAAGTAAAATTGCCAGGAACAGGTAAGGTTTGACTTTTAACTAAAGTGCTTCCCTGGAGTGCAACACGGAAGGGTTCACCAACAAAGTCATTCTGCTCATGATAATCGCTCTCTTGTCCGGTCAAAACTCGACCTTCATTTGGCAACTCTTTTGCGCTGAAATACCAAGACAAGTTTTTCTTCGTAATCTGGTAACCACCCGCCTGATATTCGACAACAAAAGAATCAATTTTAGCATCACGCGCCGCAGTGATGTATAGCTCCGCAAGTCCGTCACCACTGAGATCAACGCCGTCGATATGTAACACTTTCAAACCACGAGGAATATCAATTTTTGCAACCTGATTTAAGTCGCCAGCCTCTATTCTGGTGATTTGGAGATAATCCTTCAGCAGCATAGCGATCTCGAGCTTGCCATCACCATCCAGTTCAGCAACCTCGACACCAATAACGTCACTGCTAACCGTTGGGCCAGTCCAAATTCCTTCCTGCGACTGAGCCATGTTTCTTCTGACAATTCCTCTAGTAACTGGTTGATTTTCAGGTTGTATGAATCGACCAATTAACGGAATGCTGCCAAGAACATTTTTTTGAGGTTGCTGGTATGCAGTCATTTGTGACTGTTGGTATGCTGCTGTTTTTGGAGTCACTGTTGTATTGGCAACGGTCGCGCTGTAACTTCGCAATGGAGTCAAATCAGCACTTTTGATGCTAAGGCCATCTTTGTCGTGAATGAAGAGAACAGCAGGATCACCATTTTGCAGGGCCTGTGGACTATCAGGACGCGAGGACTGTGCTTCTGAGTAAGATTGCCAATCAAAGTGTGCCAACCCAGCAGCAAGGTCTTGATAAATTGATTCACCATTACCAGAGTAGTCCCAGAATATCGCCGGCACTTGTTCAAAGCGACGGACATGTTCTCCAGCCTTAAGCTCTTCCTTAGCTCCAATTTGTTTAGCATAAGAATAGCCAGTTTTTACCTGTGTCACTTGCAAAACGGACTTGACTCGGTCAAGACTGCCAATCACTTCTCCGGTAACCGGATGTAGGATTTTCCGGCCTTCCTCAATAACACTGAGAAGGTCACCAGGACGCAAACCACTGGCTGCATCTAGGTCAATAAGGTACTGGTCGCTCACAGGCATGACGAGATATCCAGAAGCCGGCCTTAAATCCTCTTTAATGGCATCAATATCTATCGCGGCAAAACCAGACACCGTAGAGCTTAGAACTAACAGTGCAACGAGCACAAATCGTCTTAATTGTTCTTTCATGACACTTACCTCCAAATAAAGAATCAAATCAGACACATACTAGCATAGCCCATAGCTTATGTCAGACAAATGTACAGTTAAGAGAGTCAAGAAATCTGGCAAAAAACAAGCAAACCAAAAGTGATTAAACTAGGCTTTAAGCCATATCTCAAATTAAAAGCTTTAAGAATAAAAAAAGGGTCCGCTGAAATCAGCGAACCCTTTTGTTTTAGCCACTAGACTGCAATTAGAAGTTTGCAATCAGGCGTGCAACAACACCACTAGCTTGGTCTGCGTCTTGATCAACACCAGCAATCTTAACGTCAGCATCAATCAGGTTGTACTGAACCTGGAAGCGAGTGTTCTCAGCAATAGTGTACTGAGCAGAGAGGTTGAGGCTTGTGTAATCATACTCAGCCGCGCCGTCTTCTTCCTCGGTGCCAAGCTGAACAGAAGCTTTGAATGCGAGGTCGTCAGTAGCGACGAAGTCAGCATAGAGCATACCGGACATTGTACCAGCGTCCAAGCTGAAGGGGTTAAATGCATTCGAGAAGAGGCCGTAACCGAAGTCTGTCTCAAGGAAGCCATGCTCCCATTGCAACCAGCTACCAAAGTCAGAAAGCTCAGTAGTTTGAGACTCGTCAGCCTTGTCTGTTCCTTCAGCATAGTAAAGAGCAACACCAACTGTCAGAGCGTCAGTTGCAGCAACATTACCATCTACAAACAGCTGAGTACCAACGTTGTCAACTTTAGCAACACCGTCCATACCATTGTCGCCGCCGAAAACGTTCAGCTCACCAGAGAGGTTAACCATTCCGAGAGAAG
>CBDUFN010000061.1:0-13618 GCA_965366475.1 uncultured bacterium
TTGTTCAATAGTTGTTGATGCGAAGTCGCTTGATTCTGATGCGGCCATGGCGCAGTTTGCTAAAGACGTTCTTTATGATGAAAAGAAACCCGCCCCAATGAAAAAGGCGGCTCCTGCTCCCGCACCAGCGCCTGCACCTGCACCAGTCGCTAAGGAAATAATTACATTCAACCTGTTGTTTGGCTTTGACAAGTCAGCTATCACCAATGAGATGGTGCCCGTACTTGAAGAAGTTAAAATGATTCTCAAGGAAGATGCTGGTACTGATTTTGTTCTTTCTGGCCATACCGACTCAACGGGACCGGAAGTTTATAACCAGGGGTTGTCGGAGCGGCGTGCGGCTTCAGTTAAGAGTTGGCTCACTAGCAACGGGATCTCTTCTTCAAGGCTAATGACTGTTGGTTATGGAGAGAACCGGGCGAAGTATGACAATGGTACGAAAGAAGGACGTAAGCTAAATCGACGCGTCGAGCTACAGTCGAAATAACCGTCTGTTACATTGTTTGTTGATAAGACATATTGCCCTGCCAGGTGTTCAGTTGCCTGGCAGGGCTTGTTCGTTTTAGGTTGTATGCTTTTTTGTGTAAATTGAGTGATCGTTTAAATAAACTTTTTAAATTAACGGTTTGATTTCACGGCATTGTTTGACATAAAATGGCACCCGTCAGCTTGATACATCTCGCCTGTTGTTTCGCTGCGTTCAAGAAAATATGTTTTTTCTCAGTGAAACCAGAGCATTACTCCAGCGTGATGGTTTCTGGTACGATCATTGCTCAGTATGATCGTTAAGAGATAGAAATACTCGCAGGAGGAGATACTATGAAAATACTTTCTCAAATTGTTGTTGTTCTACTTTTGACGTTTGCTTTTAGCCCTTATGTTTTGGCAGGTGCAGAGAAAGCGAAAAGTGCTACTACGGACAAGGATCTGGAAGTCAAATATGTGGCTTTCGAGCGTTTTGCCAAAGATAAAGTTCAGCAGCTCAATCGTAATCACAAAAATTCTCGTTCTCGAATGGAAGTTGTTCAACAGAAAGATGGCCGTTATCGTGCCCGCTACCATCTGATTGACGATTCTTCTCTGCGGTTAAAAGTTCGTCGTTCGCAATCAGATACGATTCCTTACGTTGGAACTCTTTCGTATAAGGAGCGTGTTTTTGAATCCGTTGCTGGAACGGCTAAATCGTTTGATCCAGAGCTGTTTGCAGTTGTAGAAGTCATTCCGAATAGACACATTTTTAGCTATCGAAAGGGCAGCTGGAACTAAAGACTTAGACAAGTCTCAACTCGTTAGTCTGCTTAAAGTTGAATGATAAAGCCCTGGGGTTCGTTGCCAGGGTTTTATCATTTTTTGCGTTTAATCAACTGAAGGTTGTAAAGTCCTGGATTGCTTTGTTTGCTAGGCTATTTAGCCTTGTGGCACCGCTCTTTGCTGTGTTAAAATTCGCAATTCTGACCAGACTGCCGGTCGGAGTGTTTTTTATAATTATTACGGACATATGGAGCTATAAATGATTGGAAGTGTTCTTAAAAAAGTCTTCGGTAGTAAAAATGATCGCGAGCTGAAGCAGTTACAGCAACACGTTGATAAAATTAATGCTCTTGAACCAGAGATTAAAGCCTTGTCGGATGTTGCCTTGGCAGAAAAAACAGTCGAATTTCGAGCCCGCCTTGAAAAGGGAGAAACCCTCGATTCTCTTTTGACTGAAGCTTTTGCTGTTGTTCGTGAGGCCGCAATTCGTGTTTTGGGAATGCGGCATTTTGACGTTCAGTTGATCGGTGGCATGGTTCTTCATGCCGGTAAGATCGCCGAAATGAAGACCGGTGAAGGTAAAACGCTGATGGCAACCTTACCTGTGTATCTCAATGCCTTGGCAGGTAAGGGTGTGCATGTCATTACGGTTAACGATTATCTCGCGAAGCGCGATGCGGCCTGGATGGCGGCGATCTATAATTTTTTGGGAATGGACGTTGATTGCATCGTTCATGGATTAACTGATACTGAGCGTAAGGCTGCTTATAGAGCAGATATCACTTATGGAACCAATAACGAATTCGGATTTGATTATTTGCGCGATAATATGAAGTTTGCTCTTGAAGATTATGTTCAGAGAGATCTGTACTATTCAATTGTTGACGAGGTTGACTCGATCCTGATTGACGAGGCGCGGACTCCCTTGATTATCTCCGGCCCAAGCAATGTGACCAGCGAACTTTACTACAAGGCAGACAAAGTCATTCCGCGCCTGAAGAAAGGTGAAATGATTGAGG
The DNA here is from genome assembly GCA_965366475.1 of uncultured bacterium. GTDB lineage: Bacteria > Desulfobacterota > Desulfuromonadia > Desulfuromonadales > BM103 > M0040. The sequence goes on from CBDUFN010000061.1 coordinate 2,271, forward strand.
ATCGTGAAGGGACTATCGGTCGAACGTTTAAGAGCTATACCGGCGATTACACCGTTGATGAAAAATCCAAGACGGCGACCCTCACTGAAGAAGGTGTTCTCAATCTGGAGAAAGCCCTTGGTATCGATAATCTCTATGAACCAGGGAATATGGCAATCTTGCATCATGTTAATCAAGCACTGAGAGCCCATGTTATTTTTAAGCGGGACGTTGATTATGTGGTTAAGGACGGAGAAGTTGTCATTGTTGATGAGTTCACCGGTCGTTTGATGCCAGGCCGGCGCTGGAGTGATGGCCAGCACCAGGCGATAGAGGCAAAAGAAGGTCTGAAAATTGAGAAGGAAAATCAGACCTTGGCAACCATTACTTTCCAGAATTATTTCCGTATGTATGAAAAATTGGCAGGTATGACCGGTACCGCTGACACTGAGGCCGCAGAATTCAACGAAATTTATGGTCTTGAAGTTGTCGTTATGCCTACGAATAAACCGATGGTTCGTATTGATCAGTCTGATGTGATCTATAAAACCGGGCAGGAAAAATTCAACGCAGTTATAGAAGACATCATTGAAAGGCACGAATCAGGTCAACCTGTTTTGGTTGGTACGATCACTATCGAAGATTCTGAGATCCTCTCCGGGATTCTTAAAAAACGTGGCATTACACACAATGTATTGAACGCGAAGCAACATGAACGTGAGGCAGAGATTGTTGCCCAGGCCGGCCGTAAAGGAGCGCTTACGATCGCTACCAACATGGCTGGTCGTGGTACTGACATTGTTCTGGGTGGTAATTCCGAGATGATGGCTAAACGTGAGGCTGCAGCGGCCGAAGATCCGGAACAGGCGTACGCACAGAGCCTGGAAAAATTCACGGCCCTGTGTGCGGCAGAAAAGCAGGAAGTTCTCGAAGCCGGAGGCCTTTATATCCTCGGCACGGAGCGGCATGAGTCCAGACGTATCGATAACCAGTTGCGTGGTCGTTCCGGTCGTCAGGGTGACCCAGGTGAAAGTCGCTTTTACATGAGTCTTGAAGATGACTTGTTGCGAATCTTTGGTTCGCATCGTGTTTCGTTCGTTATGGAAAAGCTGAAGGTCCCAGAAAATGAAGCGATAGAGCACGGTATGATCTCCAAGGCGATCGAAGGGGCCCAGAAGAAGGTCGAAGCACATAACTTTGAAATTCGTAAGCACCTGATCGATTATGATGACGTTATGAATCGGCAACGTGAAGTTATCTATCGACAGCGCAAGGAGGTTCTTGCAGGAGAGAATGTTCGGGAGACGATTGAGACGATTCTTGATGAGATGGTTGAAGATATTGTTGCCAGTTTTTGCCCCGATAAGACTCCTGTTGCTGAGTGGAACTGGGAAGGTCTTTCGATTGATTTCGCCAATCAATTCAACTTTGATGCGAAGATTCCAGACGCCGAAAAGGGTCTGAAAGCTGACGAACTTGAACAAAGTTTCAAGGAGCAGGTTGCCGCTCGTCTGGCCGAACGAACAGAAGACTTTACCGCGCCGGTCATGGATCATCTGATGAAGGTGCTGTTGTTACAAACAATTGACGCCAAATGGAAGGACCACCTGTTGTCGATCGATCAACTCAAAGAGGGGATCGGCATGCGTGCTTATGCTCAGAAAAATCCAAAAGAAGAATACAAGCGCGAAGCATATGCGCTCTTTATGGATATGATGGGGCGGATTCGTCAGGAAGTTGCGCAGAAACTGTTCCGTGTTCAGTTGGCCCGTGAAGAAGAGGTTGCTGAAATGGAAGCGGAGCAGCGCCGCGAACGACTTGCACTTGCTAACCAGGGTGCACCAAAACCTGCTCCTCAGGGTCCAAGTAAACGTGAGGCTGACAAGGTTGGGCGTAACGATGATTGCCCCTGCGGCAGTGGTAAAAAGTATAAGAAATGCTGTGGTCAATAGTTCGAAAGCCACAATTGTTACCTGTGCTTTAAACTTGGGTATTGTATGAAATGATCATGGAGAGGCGGCATGGCCAAGAGCACTGACAGGGGCGCCTGTTTCAGATTGCTACTGTTGGAAGCGACTTCTGGGAGTCTTTCCGGGATTTGTTCTGCCTGGCCTGACGCTGAGGTCGTGATCCGTCCCCTCAACCAGTCACAAGGCGTCGCTGACCAGATTTCTCGAGAGAAGGTCCAGATTGTTTGTAGTGATCTGACTGGAGAGAACTGCCCGGCTCTTGAAACGTTAGCGCAAATCCGGCGCGTTCATCCTCAACTCCCTTTAATCGCTGTTTTGCCCGGTGAAGATTTCCCCCTGGCTCTTGCCGCCTTCCGTAAAGGTGTTGATGATGTCCTGATACACCCCCTCGATAATGATTCGTTAATTGCGGCCAGAAGCCGTGTGCTTGGTCAAGAAATGGCTGATGCACAGTTCACTCTGACCCAACAGGAAGCCAAACGTTCTCTCGATGATCTGATTCTTCTTAAGGCGATCGGTGAAACGACACGCAGTGCCGAGGACTTGCAAAAGTTGCTTGATCGCATTGTTGACCTGATTCAATCCGCTCTTGATGTTGACATTGTTTCCTTGATGCTCGTTGATGACGAGAATGTTCTGAAAATTCGTTCAGCATGCGGATTGCCAAAAGATGTGCAACAGCAAGTTGTGATCACATCAGGGGAAGGAATCTCCGGACATGTTCTGGCACATGGAGAAGCTGTCTTAATCGACGATCTTTCAACCGATGGTCGCTTTCCGCCCAGAGATGGCGTTGCCCGTTATCGCACCGGCTCTCTTCTTTCTGTTCCGATTCAGTACAAACAGCGAATTATGGGGGTTTTGAACGTTAATAATAAGCGTAATGGTGAAGCCTTTACCGGGGTTGATCAGGACCTGTTGCTAACGATTGCCCATCAAACTGCCCTCGCTATTGAAAATATGAAGTTGGTTGGTCATTTGCAGGAGAAAAATCTGCAGCTTGAACAGGCACATAAAAGCTTGATGAAATTGCATCAGGATAGAACTCGTTTTGTTTGCAATCTATCACACGAGCTGAAGACGCCATTGACCTCTGTTCTGGGGTTTTCTGATCTGCTCCTTAACTTCTTTGATCAGATTGATGATCTGAAGCTGCGCGAATATGTGGGTAATATATATAGCGAGGGTAAACACCTTGAACATCTGCTGACTGGCATGTTGCGCCTCTTTTCCTTGGATTCTGGAAGTGAAAATTGGGATTGGCAGGAGCTTTCGATTGAAGAATGCCTTCTTCGTGTCTTAGCCTCTCACGATGCCAATATTGTGGACATGGCTTTGGATGTTAAACTTTCTATCCCCGGGGATCTTTTGCCGGTTTGGTGTGATCAGGATAAACTGGAACTGTTGCTGGATTCCCTGATCGATAATGCCGTCAAGTTCAATAGGCCAGGTGGTTTCATTTCGATCTCTGCGGGAGATTTGACGTTGCACGAAAAGCCTGTCTTGTATTTGCAAATAGTTAATCAAGGGCAATCTGTGCCAAGGGAAAATGCGGAAGACATCTTCCAGGAATATTCTCAGTTGGGTGAACTGGACGCTGGGAAACCTAGAGGTATCGGTATTGGTCTGGCCACGTGCCGAGCAATCTTACGACAGCTGAAAGGCGAGATTTTTTTGGAGCCTGTTACGGAAGAAGGAACGTCAATAGGTCTTCTTTTACCAACCAGGATGGAGTAAAGCAATGACTGAACCTGTTTATGCAATCCCCAAAGGCTTTAAAGCTGCTGCATACAGCTCTGGAATAAAAAAATCGGGCAAACTTGATCTGGCTCTTATCTGTGCAGACAAACCTGTCGAATGTGCGGGGGTCTTTACCACCAACAAAGTTGTGGCTGCACCAGTTAAGGTGACCGAGTCGAGGATGCGCCAAGGCCTATGTCAGGCGATTTTGGTCAATAGTGGCAACGCCAATGCCTGTACCGGTGATCAAGGACTTAAAGATGCAAGGCGTTGCGGAGACTTGGTCGCCGAGACGCTTGATATTGCTCCGGAATTTGTTGCGGTCTCCTCAACAGGGGTGATAGGGCTGCCTTTGCCGATGCATTGTTTTGAGGAACATGTTCCAAATCTGTGTAGGATGTTGAGCCATGATCAGTTTGACGGAGTGGCAAAAGCCATGATGACAACTGATGCTTTTCCTAAAATGTGTGGGCGAACCATTGTCATCGATGGTCAGGACGTGAGTCTCTTGGGTGTGGCCAAGGGGGCTGGAATGATCCACCCTGATATGGCGACCATGCTGGCTTTCGTTGTGACGGACGCCGTTCTTGAGGAGGGCTTGTTGGAAGAGGCATTACGGCAGTCTGTGAATGCTTCTTTTAATAGAATCACAGTTGACCGAGATACCTCCACGAATGACATGGTCCTTATCCTTGCCAGTGGTGAGGCTGAAAATCAAGAGATCAGTGAAGGCTCTTCAGCGTTCGGTCAGTTTTGTGGAGCTCTGAATGAAATTATGCTTGAGCTGGCAAAAATGATTGTCAAAGACGGTGAAGGGGCGACGAAGCTGGTGCGGATTCAGGTTGATTCTGCTGCTAGTGATGAGGATGCTCTCCTTGCTGCTCGTTCAGTTGCGACCTCACAACTTGTCAAAACAGCTTTTTTTGGAGAAGATGCGAATTGGGGACGTATTATTGCTGCCGTTGGTTATTCCGGAGCAGCTGTTGACCCGGATCAGGTAACGATCACGTTTGATGAAATTGCGATGGTCAAGAAGGGCCTTGGTCTTGGTGCCGAACAAGAGAGTAAGGCGAGTGTCGTTTTGAAAAAGCCTGAATTTACTGTGACGATTGATCTTGCTCTGGGTAAAGGCCGTGCCTACTACTATACCTCTGATCTTACCTACGATTATGTAAAGATCAATGCTGATTACAGGACTTGATAAGGGACGAAAGTCCCTTTTTGTGATGACTTGCAAGTAAATCTATGAATTCTCCAGCAAAGTATATAGATCACACTCTCTTGAAGGCTGATGCTTCCACTGCGGATATCTCTGTTCTCTGTGAAGAGGCTGTTGAGCACGGGTTTGCTTCGGTTTGTATCCCACCCTGTTTTGTAAAACAGGCGAGCCAACTTCTATATGGATCTGATGTTGCTGTTTGTACCGTGGTCGGTTTTCCCTTAGGGAATCAAACGATTGAAACCAAAGTTTTTGAAACGCGACAGGCTATTTCTTGCGGAGCGACTGAAGTTGATATGGTTATCAATGTTGGTGCTCTGCGGAGTAGTGGCATGTTGATTGTCCACGAGGATGTTAAACGGATAGTTGCTGCGTCTGAGGGCGCTGTCGTTAAAGTTATTATCGAATGCTGTCTTCTCTCTGCTGTAGAAAAACGAGATTTGGTTAACATTATTGTTAAGAGCGGTGCAGATTATGTCAAAACCTCTACAGGGTTTGCTGCTTCAGGTGCCACAGTTGAAGATGTCATGCTGTTGTCAGAGACGGCTGCTACAAGAATCAAAGTTAAAGCCTCCGGTGGCATTCGAGATTGGTGTACTTGTCAAAAGATGTTGACGGCTGGTGCTGAACGTATTGGCACCAGTTCAGGACTCCTCATCATGCAAGAGTGGCGTAATAGCTTAGGTCTGTCATGTCTGTGAGAGCAAAACGGGCAATCTGGATAATCCTCGATGGTGTTGGGCTTGGCGCATTACCCGATGCTGCAGATTATGGTGATGCGGACGCCGCTACGTTGCCTCATGTTGCTAAGGCCTGTGGTGGCTTGTCATTGCCAAACTTAAGATCTCTTGGTCTTGGAAATCTGAATGAAATAGAGGGGGTGTTGCCTCTTGATCTTCCGGTTGGAGGTTATGGCCGATTGGCTGAGCTTTCTTCAGGCAAAGACAGCACTGTCGGGCATTGGGAGTTGGCCGGAGTTGTTGTCGAAAAACCTTTTGCGACCTACCCACAAGGTTTCCCCACTAAACTTATCGAAGAATTTACTCAGATTACAGGAGCTAAGCCTCTTGGCAATGTGTCGGCGAGCGGTATCCCGATTCTTCGAAGATATGGTGCCGAACATGTCAACACGGGGCGACCGATCCTCTATACCAGTGTCGACTCCGTTTTTCAGGTTGCCGCGCATGAAGATGTCGTTCCCGTGCAACGGTTGCATGAGTGGTGTCAGGAAGCCCGAAAGCTGGTTGATTCCTACAATATCGCTCGTGTCATCGCACGCCCCTTTACGGGCAATGAGCATGAGGGCTTTCGTAGAACCCCGCGCCGAAAGGATTTTTCTATGCCTCCACCCGGGAAAACCCTTCTGGAGTGTTTGGAGTCGTATGGTTACAAGGTTTCTGCTGTTGGCAAAATTGATGATTTATTTGTGGGTCGTGGAATCTCACAAAGCACCACAAGCCTTGATAATGCTGATGGTATGAAGAAGACCCTGGCGAGGCTGGATGATTTGGATGAAGGTTTGCTGGTTGTTAATTTGATTGATTTCGATATGGCCTATGGTCATCGGAAGGATGCAGAAGGTTTCGGTAAGGCGATGGAAGCCTTTGATGCATGGTTGCCACAGCTCTATGAGCAGATGCGTGCAGAGGACCTTCTTATCATTAGCGCGGACCATGGTTGTGATCCAACAACTCCCGGTACTGACCATACAAGAGAGTATGTTCCGGTGTTGACATGGTCGAAAACTATGCGCGGTGGAGTTAACTTGGGAGACCGATCGTCTTTCTCAGATGTCGCAGCGTCGTTGGCTGACTATTTTGAGGTGACTGGAGTGACGGCTGGTAAAAGCTTTATTGAGATCCTTAACCTGCCTACTTGATTCAACTTTTGAGTTGTTCTGTTTTAAAAGCCCCCACACCATCGTTGCTGGCTGAAACTTCCTTGAGAAAATGTTCCCTGATGAATTGTTGTAAATGAATCTTGTAACTTTCAGGGAGTTCGTCAAATCCGATACCAAAGCCTTGGAAGAAATTATTGTCGGCGTCTGGTTGAATTGTGTAGAGAACGGTTGAATTAACCTCAATTTCTTTACAATGGCCTAAAAGGGGGAAAACCACAGTCACTTGATCGCCTTTGCTAACCTTGGTCGGTGCTTTGAAAAATAGACCCTGCATACTAAGAGTGAGAACCTCCGCGAGGATGAACTCTTCTTCTCCGATGCAGTACATGCCGGGGAGTTTCAATCGTAGCCTAAGGTTCTGGCGGGGGTGTTTTTCCACCTGACACTGAATGAACGCGAACAGCTCAAACAGCTCCACGGGAATGTTGATGGTGGTGTTGGGTGTTAACGGGAGTTTGCCAGCGTCTTCTTGTTTGAGTGCAATGACTGGCAGGGCTCCAGAATTGATTCTTTTGGTCATCTCAGCATTCAGTGCGAGCGTTGGATCAGAGAGGGTGGCTTCACCAATAATCAAGAGACATGGTTCGCTCTCCTGAAGAAAGGGCATGACCTGATCTGTTTTCCCCGTTGATAAAACGCGGTAGCCCCAGTGCTTGAGTATCGGTTCAAGGGTTGCCAGAAGGTCGGGACGACTGTCAGCGACTAAAATGCTTTTCATCGATAGTCTCGGTCTCTTTATTGTTGTCACCACGGTTAAACTTCACCGTGGTCAGTTGATTAAAATTATCATGTGAAACTTGAGAGTAATTTAACGTATTCATCCTTTTGAGCAAAGAAGAAAGTTACATGTTGAAATATCTGTTTTTGATGAGCACTCTTTTGCTTTTCTTTTTGTCTTTTTCACCTGTTATGGCATTTGAGGTCGTTGACACTGTCATTACTACAGCGATTGTTGATCGTGAACCGGTTGATAAGGTCGATGTTTTTCCGAGACAAAATGGCAAGCTCTACTGCTTTAGTAGAATTGTTGGGGCCGTAAATCCTATCACTGTATATCACTCCTGGTATCTTGAAGAGCAGTTGATGTCTCGTGTGCCTCTTCAGGTGAATTCAACAAATTGGAGGACCTGGTCGGCGAAACGTTTTCTCGAAGATTGGCCTGGTGAATGGCGTGTGGAAATTCAGGATGAAGATGGCAAGATGATTAAAGTTGTTAATTTTACGTTGCGTTGAAAACTTTTTCATCATCCCGATGGTTCCTTCGCTGTAAAGCTCTGTTATCCTCTATGCTTATTGATTTGAAACATCTATAGTGAATGTTGTCTCTCTTTTCAGTATTACGATCAGAACGACATAAGCAGTCTGATATTAACTTGACTAAATTGTTTAGATTAAAAAAGATCATCCTTTTCCTTAAGCCCTAATGTTGGCGAAGGCGAAATACATGATTATCAGGCAAGTTACAGAGTCTACAGAATCCAGCCTTCTTTGCGAAAAAGCCTGTCATAGTCGTGCATCGAAAGGTCGTCATGTTGCTGAGGCCTCTTGTCCGGTCCGAACGATTTTTCAGGTTGATCGTGATCGTATCCTTCATTGTAAAGCCTTTCGTCGTCTCAAATACAAAACTCAGGTGTTTCTGTCTCCGGAAGGAGATCATTACAGGACCCGGTTAACTCACACTCTTGAAGTCAGTCAGGTCGCAAGAACGATGGCGCGGGCTTTACGTTTGAATGAAGATCTTACTGAAGCAATTGCTCTTGGACACGACCTTGGTCATACTCCTTTTGGGCATGCCGGGGAACGAGTGCTTGCTGATTTGTTGCCAGGTGGGTTTCATCATGTGAATCAAAGCCTCAGGGTGGTGGAGTCTCTGGAAAAGGATGGGGCCGGGCTTAATCTCACCTATGAGGTCCTTGACGGTATTCTTCGCCATTCAAAAGGACGCGGTGCCCTGTTGGGGTATAGTCCTGAAGATCGGCCGTCAACACTCGAGGGCCAACTCGTACGGCTTTCTGATGTCATTGCTTATGTTAATCACGATCTTGATGATGCGATTCGCGGTGGTTTGATTTGTAAAGAAGACGTGCCAGTCCCCTTACGTCGGGCTCTCGGAGAAACGCATTCGCAACGTTTAAACACGATGGTAACAGACTTGATAGAAACGACATTGGCCGGTGATTGTGAACTCATTCAATTGTCTGTTCCGGTTGCAGAGCATATTTCTGCTCTTCGTGATTGGTTGCATGCAAATGTTTACCTTGCTAAGGCGGTTGAAGATGAATTTCGCAAAGCCAGTCGTGTGCTCCGGGAGCTTTTTGGTTATTTTGCCGAGAAACCAGAGGAGATGGTCACCTATGGAGGACACGGTTCAGACCTCGACGAGGTGGAGGTTGTCGTTGCGGATTTTCTTGCGGGCATGACAGATCGTTACGCAATGAACCTCTATCAGAAGCTGTTTTTCCCTCAACCCTGGAAAACTCTTTAGACCAAAGTTGACAAAAGCTCTTGAAACTGCCTCGAAGCTTGACACCTGAGAAGGCATTATGTTAGTTTTTCAGCGCCTTTACAGCTATTTGAAAGTTTTGTTTGGCGGAGAAAATCATGGTTGATGCTGACCCGTTGCGTGTCGTTTTTCGAGCGAACGATGTCGATTTTGTTATGCCGGCTGCTAGCCTGTTGGCCATCCGTGGTGTTGATGAGGAAGTTTTGGCTCCACCAGGGCAAGGCTCTCATCCCTTTCAACTTAGTTCTTTGGTTTATCGAAATACTGAAGTTAAGGTTTATGACTTGGGCAAGCTTTTCGCCCTTTCTGGGGCTTGTTGCCTCGAAGAGGGCCAGTTGCTTATCTTTTCTGGCTCCGATTGTCCTTGGGCTGTTAAGGTTGATCACGTTTCTGGTGTTATTGTTAAAGGTCGTTTTGAACTACAGACTTTGCCGTCATACATGTTCAATAAGGATTTAGTCCCTTATCATCAAATAGCGATGTATGATGGACAGCTGTTGGTCAGTGTAGACGTCGATTGCCTGGATCAGACATGGAGTCGATGCGGATGAAGCGTCTGGCTTTGTTTGAAATTTCATCGATCTCTTGTTCTATCCCGTTGGATAAAGTTTTACGCGTTCTTACTGAACCGCAACTTTTTAAGCTCCCTCTGTTGCGTGATTGTTTTGCCGGCGGTTTGATTTTTCAAGAGCAGTTTGTGCCGGTATTGTCCTGTGAAAATACCAATTCACAGAACCTAGAAAAAAGATTGCAACCCATTTATGTCCTTGTTTGTGAGGCGGAATTCGGTTTAGTAGGGATTCCGGCAGATAAGATTGTTAAAATTACGAAAATAGGCGAAATTGGTTCGGAGGTTATTCCCGAAGCCGATTCACAGTATGATACGTGTAAAATTGACGGATGTGATTACCACCTGTTGGATTTGAACCTAATTGTGGAGGATCCCGATTTTACGCTCTGCGGAATGAAGGATTAAGGAGGTTGGCATGAGCAAAAAACTGCTGTTGGCCGACGACAGTATAACGATTCAAAAAGTAATCCAGATTACTTTTGCGCATGAGGACTATGAGCTGACCATCACTGATAATGGTGATGCTGCGTTAGTCAAGGCTCAGGAAATTCAACCTGATCTTGTCATGTCAGATGTCTACATGCCGGGTAAGAATGGCTATGAACTGACCAGTGCAATCAAACAGGATCCGGCGTTACAGCACATTCCTGTTCTGCTTTTGGCCGGCTCATTTGAACCTTTTGACGAGGACAAAGCAAGAAGCTGCAAGGCCGATGCCTGGATTGAGAAGCCATTTGAATCTCAAAACTTAATCGATAAAGTTGCTGAATTGTTGAGTGCTGCTCCTCAGGCAGTTGAAACACCCGCTCCTGTCGTTGCAGAAACACCAGTGGTTGAGCCAGAACCTGTCGCGATGGCTGAAGATTTTGCTTTTGAAGAAAGTCCTTTAGCGAATATTGATGCGGTGGAAAGCTTGGCACCTGAAGAGCCTGTCGCTCAAGAAGATCCATTTGGCGATATCTCTTTTGATGAAGAGACTCCAGTTGTAGAACCGGAGCCGGTTGCTATCGCCAATGATTGGGGTGATGTTGCTGCAGAACCTGTTGCTGCAGAACCTCAGATTGAAGAGCCTGTTGCCGAAGACGTTTTTGCTACTGTAAATGAACCAGCGTTGGAAGCTGTTGATGATTTTAGTTTTGCTGAGGAAGAGCCAGTTGCTACTGAGGCTTTTGGAGCCGTAGCAGACGCCCCGGTTGCAGAGGCAGATCTCGACGTTTTTGACATGGATGATGAAGACATCATGCAACTTGATGATGAAGACATCCTGGGTGCTGAGGATCTTGAGCCCGCTATGCCAGAGCAAACCCTCGCATCCTGGTCTCGTGATGAGACTAGCGAGGATGTCTTTGCCGAATCTCTATCTGAAGCACCTGTTGTCGAAGATGAAGATGTTTTTGCCCTTGATGAGCCTGCGGTAGAAATGGCGCCTGCTTTTGAAGAACCTGTGGTAGAAATGGCGCCTGCTT